>JAZNZG010000175.1:0-5458 GCA_045594825.1 Faecousia sp.
AGGCGGGACGCATCAGATTCAGCCTCCCAGCCACCCATTTCCGCAAACTCAGCCTCCAGCTCGGAAGCACGAATACCATCCTCATCGGAGAAATCCGGCTTTTCGTAAATGGCGTCCTTTTCCTTCATCACATCGTAAAGAAGCTGATTGCCCATAATTACGGTATCCATGACAGTAAATTCGTCATAGGCATTCTGATTCTGTTTTAAGACGGAGACACGCTTCTCCGGATCCACATGAATAAAGCCGGTGGTGGATTCCAGCTCGCCGGTGAGCAGCCGCAGGAAGGTGGACTTGCCTGCACCGTTGGCACCGATGATGCCGTAGCAGTTACCGGGGAGAAACTGCAGGTCCACATGCTGGAACAGCCACTGTCCGCCAAACTGCATTCCCAAATTACTGACTGTGATCATTTATAGCTCCTTATATAAACATTGTATTATTATAAATAGTAGCGATGCAGGGCAGTGCAGGGAAGTGCATGCTCTGCCCAAGAAACATGTGTATGATCACCGGGTATTGCCCGGGCACAAAATTATACATTATAATACTACCATAAAAATGTGAATAATTAAAGAACTTTTTTATAAGGGGTTGCTTTTTCCGGAAAGTGCGGTATAATATTAGCACTCGGCAACGAAGAGTGCTAAATGAAAGGAATTGAAAACATGGAAAAGAAACAGTTTAAAGCAGAATCCCAGCGGCTGCTGGAGCTGATGATCAATTCGATCTACACCCACCAGGAGATCTTCCTTAGGGAGATCATATCCAACGCCTCTGACGCTATTGACAAACTGGCTTATACCGCACTGACAGACGATAAGGTGGGGATCTCCCGGGATGCGTTTGCCATTACCATTACCCGTGACAAGGATGCAGGTGTACTGACCGTATCCGATAACGGCATCGGCATGACTAAGGAAGAGATGGAAGAAAACCTGGGTACCATCGCCAAATCCGGATCTTTGGGCTTTAAGCAGGCTATGGAAAAGAAAGAGGACATCGACATCATCGGTCAGTTCGGTGTGGGTTTCTATGCTGCTTTTATGGTGGCCTCCTCTGTGACGGTCATTTCCAAAAAGTACGGTGAGGATACCGCATGGAAGTGGACCTCCAACGGCACCGACGGCTATACCATTGAGCCTGCGGAAAGAGAGGCTCCCGGCACCGATGTAATCATGGTGCTGAAAAAGGATACGGAAGACGAGAAGTATTCCCGGTTCCTGGAGGAATACGAGATCCGCAGCCTGGTGAAGCGGTATTCCGACTATATCCGCTATCCCATCCGGATGGAAATCTCCAAGTCCCGGATCAAGGAAGACAGCCCTCAGGACAAGCCGGAATATGAAAGCTACATGGAAGAAGATACCCTGAATTCCATGATCCCAATTTGGCAACGGGCAAAGAAAGATGTAACGGAAGAAGAGTACGACAGCTTTTACCGGGAAAAATTCTACGATTTCCAAAAGCCTCTGCGTACCATCCATTCCAGTGCAGAGGGAACTGTGTCGTTTAAGTCGCTGATGTATATTCCCGGCAGAGCACCTTTTGATTTTTATTCCAAGGACTTCAAGCGTGGTCTGCAGCTATACAGCTCCGGGGTCATGATCATGGAAAGCTGCGAGGATCTGGTACCCGAGCATTTTCGCTTTGTCCGTGGTGTGGTGGACAGCCAGGATCTGTCGCTGAACATCAGCCGTGAGATGCTGCAGCACAACCGCCAGCTGACCATTATTGCCCGCAACATTGAAAAGAAGATCAAGTCTGAGCTGACTTCCATGTTGGAAAATGAGCGGGAAAAGTACGAGGAGTTCTACGGCGTATTTGGCCGTCAGCTGAAGTACGGTACCGTGGCAGACTACGGTGCACATAAGGATGCCTGCCAGGACCTGCTGCTGTTCTACAGCCACAAGACCGGTAAGCTGATCACCCTGGCAGAGTATGTGGAAGCGATGGCTGAGGGCCAGGAAAAGATCTACTATATTCCTGGTGAGAATAAAGACCGCCTTGGCAAGCTGCCCCAGGTCAAGACGCTGGAAAACAAGGGATATGATGTACTGCTGTTTACCGACGAGGTGGACGAGTTTGTACCCCAGACCCTGATGACTTACCGGGAAAAGCAGTTCTGTAATGTTGCCACCGACGATCTGGGCCTGCAATCTGAAGAGGAGAAGAAGCAGATCGAAGAAAAGGCAGAGGAGCTGAAGGGCTTTTTGACATTTGTGAAGGAGAGCCTGGACGAAAGCATCGTGGAAGTCAAACTCTCCGGCAATCTGGGGGACGCTCCGGTATGCATGACACCCGCTTCCGGTGTAAGCTTTGAAATGGAGAAGTATATGAAGCGGGTAAATCCCGAAATGAACTTCCCTGCAGAGCGTATTTTGGAACTGAATCCGGAGCATGACGCAGTCAAGGCTTTGCAGAAGGCCATGGTCTCCGATACACAGAAGGCAAAGGACTATGCACAGCTTCTGTGTTGCCAGGCACAGATCATGGCAGACCTGCCTTTGGAAGACCCTGCGGCCTACACGGAACTGGTGTGCAAGCTGATGAAGTAAATAACGGACGGATCTGCTCAGCAGGTCCGTCTTTTTTTGTCTGCCCTTGACGAATCCGCTGTCAAAGGGTATCATGATAAAAGAAAACAACAGGGGAGTGTGCAGCTATGTTTCAGTTTGATACACAAATAAACCGCTATAATACAAGCAGCGTCAAGTTTGATCTGGCAAAGGTGAATGGCTATCCGGAAGATGTCCTGCCCATGTGGGTGGCAGATATGGATTTTCAGGCACCGGAATGTGTGCAGGCTGCTCTGCGTGCTGCGGTGGAGCATGGTATCTACGGTTACAGCTTTTTGAGCGATTCTTATTATGAAGCCGTCCTGGGCTGGTTTGACCGTCACTTTGACTGGCAGCTTCAGAAGGAGTGGTTGGTGACCACGCCCGGTGTGGTGTTTGCATTGTCTGCTGCGGTGCGGGCTGCCACACAGCCCGGCGACGCTGTACTGGTGCAGCCGCCGGTATACTATCCTTTCTATAATGTGATCCGCCAAAACGACCGCAAGGTTGTGGAAAATCCTCTTGTGTACGCAGAGGGAAAATACACCGTGGATTTTGCGGATCTTGAAAAGAAAATCGCAGAAAATCATGTTAAGCTCTTTATCCTCTGCAGTCCCCACAATCCGGTTTGCCGGGTTTGGACATTGGAAGAACTGCAGAGCCTGGGCAGCATTTGCAAAAAGTACGGCGTTCGGGTGGTTTCCGATGAGATCCACTGTGATTTCGCGTTTCCGGAACATCCCCATACACCTTTTGTAAAGGCCTGTCCGGACATGGCAGAACAAACGATCATCTGTACTGCTCCCAGTAAGACCTTCAACCTGGCAGGCTTGCAGGTGTCCAACATTTTCATCCCGGGGGAAGACCTGCGAAAGAAATTCCAACACGAGATGGAAGTGTGCAGCTATCATGGCCCCAACTGCTTGGGTGCTGTGGCCTGTACGGCAGCGTACAGGGAAGGGGAGCAGTGGCTGAATGCCTGTAAGGCTTATATGCGGGAAAACCTCAGCTATGTGCGGACTTATCTTGCCGAACACTTGCCGCAGATCAAGCTGGTGGAGCCGGAAGGCACTTACTTTGCCTGGCTGGATTGCAGCGGACTATATCTCAGCAAGGAGGAACTGGACGATATGATCATCCATAAGGCCAAGCTGTGGCTGGACTCCGGTGCGATCTTTGGCGAGTGTGCCGCTCAGTTCCAGCGTGTGGTCCTGGCCTGCCCGAGAGCAACTGTGGAGCAGGCCATGGAACAGCTGAAAAAGGCTGTCAACGGATGAAAAACCTTTCCTGTGGTTTAAGGAAAAGGACTTGCCTTTTTTGTGGCTTTCTTATACAATATATAAATGTTGATAAAATGAAAGAGGGTAGTTCCTATGGCCAAGATTGCGTTTGATAATGACCTGTATATTCAGACCCAGTCCGCCCATATTCAGGAGCGGATCGTCCAGTTTGGCGGCAAGCTGTATTTGGAGTTTGGCGGCAAGCTGTATGATGACAACCATGCCTCCAGGGTCTTGCCCGGCTTCCAGCCGGACAGCAAGCTGCGGATGCTGCTACAGCTGAAGGATATGGTGGAAATGGTCATTGCCATCAATGCCGACGATATTGAAAAGAATAAGATCCGGGGCGATCTGGGTATTACCTATGACCGGGATGTCATTCGCCTGATTGATATTTTCCGGGACTTCGGCCTGTATGTATCCAGCGTTGTGCTGACCCGTTTCAATGACCAGAGCCTTGCAAAGGCATTTCAGGCTCGTCTGGAGTCCATGGGCGTCAAAGTCTACCACCATTATGATATTGAAGGCTATCCCGCCAATGTATCCAATATCGTCAGCGATAGCGGCTTTGGCAAAAATGAGTATATTGAAACGACCCGCTCTCTGGTTGTGGTCACCGCACCCGGTCCCGGCAGCGGCAAACTGGCTACCTGCCTGAGCCAGCTGTACCATGATCACAAGCGTGGCAATAAATCCGGCTACGCCAAGTTTGAGACCTTCCCGGTTTGGAATCTGCCCTTGAATCATCCTGTGAACCTGGCCTATGAAGCAGCCACAGCAGACCTTTCCGATGTGAATATGATCGATCCCTTCCATTTGGAAGCATATGGCAAGACCACGGTCAACTATAACCGGGATGTGGAAGCATTCCCTGTGTTGGTTGCCATGTTTGAGAAGATTTTGGGGGAATGCCCTTACAAGTCTCCTACGGATATGGGCGTCAATATGGTGGGCAACTGTATCGTGGACGATGATACAGCAAGAAAAGCATCCTGTCAGGAGATCCTCCGCCGCTACTATACGGCTCTGTGTGATCTGAAGCAGGGCAAGGTGGAGCAGACGCAGATTCTGAAGCTGGAACTGCTGATGAAGAAGGCGGGTGTCTCTGCTGAAGAACGCCGGGTGGTGGAGCCGGCAATGAAAAAGGAGGAGCAGACCGGCCTGGCCGCCGCGGCCATGGAACTGCCGGACGGCAGTATCGTTACCGGCAAGACCTCCGACCTGCTGGGTGCTTGTTCGGCGTTGCTTCTAAATGCACTGAAAGCCCTGGCAGGCCTTGGCGATGAGGTCCATCTTATTGCACCGGAGGTCATCGACCCCATCCAGCATTTGAAAGTGGATCATTTTGGCAACCGCAATCCCCGGTTGCATACCGATGAAGTGCTCATCGCTCTTTCGATGAGTGCTGTCACCGATCCCAACGCAGAAAAAGCGATGGAGCAGCTTTATAAGCTCCGGGGCTGTGATGTCCATTCCTCTGTGATCCTGTCTGCGGTGGATGAGAGAACATTCAAACGCCTTGGTGTCAACCTAACCTGCCAGCCCCGTTACCGCGGCTAAGCAATAAAACAAAAGGAACCGGAAAGGGCGGCCTCATATAGGGACTTCTATGTGTAGCCG
>JAZNZG010000176.1:0-4117 GCA_045594825.1 Faecousia sp.
AGCCAAATGCTGCAATGCCCGGTCTGTTTCACCGGAAGCAATAAACACCTTATCGATGGTCCTGCCGCTGCGTAAAGCTTCTGTTACGGCGTTGCGGCCTTCCAGCTGATTTTCATTTTCCTCTATGGGTTGCGGTTTCTCCCGATCGTTGTCTTTACGGGGCGGTCTGCGGCGATATTCCTGTGCCATAGCCTTGTTCTCCTGTTCTTTTAGCCAAATTTGACATACTCTCCAAAATACTGTTTTTATTATAACAGATTTCTTTCCACTTCTCAACCGCTATTTTTTCTCCATAATTTAACAGAAAATTTACGGTACAAAGGAGTATCTTTCATTGCCTGCGGCGAAAAAATGTGGTATGATACAAAAAAAGATTATCAATTCCTGTTTTAAGGAGGCTCCAATGGACCAGAAGAATCAAAACAGAAAACCACCCCAGGATGAAGACAAGAAACCCAAGGGGAATATATGGGTCACGCTGATCATCACCATAGCCATCGTTCTGTTGGTATCCAGCATTTACAATACAGTCAAGAACAGCCAGTATACAGAAACCACCTTCTCCCAGTTCCGCCAGGATATGGATGCGGACAATTTGGAGGAAGTGGAGCTGCAGGCTGACCGGATCATTTATATGACCAAGACCGAAGCCGCCAAGGATGCCGGTGACCAGCAGGTATTCTACACCGGACTGCCTTCCGGTGCCGATTCTATGGAATTGGCCATGGAACTGTACTCCATGGATGTGACGGTAAAGGAAGTCATTGTTGAAGACAATTCCTTTATCATGATGATCCTGTACTATGCCGTTATGTTTGTCGTGATCTTCCTGTTTATGCGTATGATCACCAAACGCATGAGCGGTGACGGCATGATGGGCAACTTCGGCAAGAGCAAGGCCAAGGTCTACATGGAAAATAAGACCGGCGTTACCTTTAACGATGTGGCCGGCCAGGATGAGGCCAAGGAATCCCTGCAGGAGATCATCGATTTCCTCCATAATCCCCAGAAGTATGCCGAGATCGGTGCAAAGCTGCCCAAGGGTGCTTTGCTGGTGGGTTCTCCCGGCACCGGCAAGACCCTCCTTGCCAAGGCCGTTGCCGGTGAGGCAGATGTTCCCTTCTTCTCCATCTCCGGCTCAGACTTTGTGGAGATGTTTGTTGGTATGGGTGCCAGCCGTGTCCGTGACCTGTTCCAGCAGGCCGCCAAGGTGGCTCCCTGTATCGTGTTCATCGATGAGATCGATGCCGTAGGCCGCAGCCGCGATTCCCGCTATGGCAGCAACACCGAGCAGGAACAGACACTGAATCAGCTGTTGGGTGAGATCGACGGTTTCGATTCTTCCAAGGGCATCGTGTGTCTGGCAGCCACCAACCGTCCCGAGATCCTGGATAAGGCTCTGCTTCGACCCGGCCGTTTTGACCGGCGGATCATCGTGGACCGTCCCAACCTCCAGGGTCGTCTGGACACGCTGAAGGTCCACACCCGGAAGATCAAGCTGGCGGAAGATGTGGATCTGAAGAAGATCGCACAGGCCACCGCAGGTGCGGTGGGTGCAGACCTTGCCAATTTGGTAAACGAAGCAGCCCTGCGGGCTGTCCGGCAGGGCCGTAAGGCTGTGAATCAGGAGGACCTGATGGTCTCCTTTGAAGTGGTTATCGCCGGTACGGAAAAGAAGAATACCGTTCTTACCGATACGGAAAAGCGGATGGTGGCTTATCATGAAGTGGGCCATGCTCTGGTTTCCGCTTTGGAAAAGGCATCCACTCCCGTCACAAAGATCACCATCGTTCCCCACACCTCCGGTGCTTTGGGCTACACCATGTACACCCCCGAGGAAGAAAAATACCTGTCCACCAAGGATGAACTGCTCATCGACCTGCGTTCCCTCCTGGGCGGCCGTGCCGCAGAGCAGGTGGTATTCGGTGTTCAGACCACCGGTGCTGCCAACGACATTCAGCGGGCCACGTCCCTGGCAAAGCACATGGTCACCTTGTACGGCATGAGCGAGGAACTGGGCCTGATGGCTCCTGCTGCGGTGCAGCATCAGTATCTGGAGGGCAACGCCTACCTGGATTGCTCCCAGGAGACCTCTGCTACTGTGGATCGGGAAGTACAGAAGCTGCTGGATAACTGCTATGGCGACGCCAAACGGCTGTTGGTGGACAACAGGGCTCTTCTGGACGAGATTGCCGAATACCTGCTGGTAAAGGAAACCATCACCGGCGAAGAGCTGATGGCCTATGTCAATGCGGACAAGGCCGCGGAAAACGATCCTGCCTGTGTCAGTGAAGAGGATTTTGAAAACTAAAAAGCAAGGGCGTGTCGCACACTCAGCGACACGCCCTGGTTTTTATTTCTTTCCGGGAAAGTCTTTTACCTCGGGGATATTATCTTCATGTTCAATGGGCAGGATCTGTATTTTCAGCCGATCCGAATCATAACTGTACCGCTCCCCTTCCGGATTGACATAGCTGACTAATAAACCGTGGGTGGCACCGTTGGTGGCATTTTTTATTTCCACCATCCATAGCTCCATATACGAACCGTCGCCAAAGGTCAGTACTGCCTCCGGTGCTGTCTTGGGAGGTCTTCTCACTCTGCCGGAACCCCGGGAGGTAATGGCGGCATAGATGGTATACATGTTCTCTCTTAGAACTGCGTAGTCCTCCCCATCCTTCTCTACCTGCAGGCTATTATGGATATAAGCGTAGTGGGTGCTGTTGGAGAAATCTGTTAAAAAATTCTGGTAGTCTGTCTTATACTTCCATCACCAGGCAAACAGCCCTACTGCAAAGGTCATCACCAGAAGACAGGGGACCAGCCAAAGAACCAGCGGCACATTTGCTCCGCCGTTGTTACGCCGTTTTACGGATTCATACATAAAAAGCCCCCCTTTGGTTTTATTTTACCAAACCTAAGGGGGCTTTTCAAGTTATCATATCAGATTTTTGTTCAGCACCAGGGAGCTGTACATAAACAGCACATCCTGATTTCCAAAGTCCACATACCGTCCCATCATTTGGGGAAGGATGTAGCGTACATCAATGAGCGTCACTGCCGCATAATCCTTCACAAGCAGCGGCACCAGGCTGCTTCCGTAGGAATCACGGAACACGATCAGTTCCCGGTCGGTAACTGCATTGGGATTTTCGATCCGCAGCAGGGATTGGGCTCCGGACAGATATACCTCATATAAGTCCTCGCTCTCCAGCCGTGTCATATCGTACACATCCGTATAGGTGCCCGTTGTGTAGTTGTAGACACGGCACCCGGAAAGCACATCGCTTTGCAGGATATTTAAAGTGTCCGGCTTCATGGGCAGTGCGGCCTGGCCATAATAAACACCGTAGAACGGCCGCTCCAGTGCTGTCACTTGATAAGTGTCCTCTATGCTGACATTCAGTTCGTCCGCCAAAAGCTTTGCCACAGGTTCCAGGCACTCCTGTTTCCAGTGGGTATCGGTGTAATAGTAGTCCGTGAGTTTGAGGCTGCCGGTGATATCCACATACTTAGCCCAAGGCATCCCCTCCTGCACCATAGAGAATAAAGCATCATGATCCATAACAGGATAGCCGTTCTTTTCTGCCAGATAATATCCCTTATCCGGCACCACCGTGGTCAAAATATTCTCTGCATCCTGCAGGTACAGATCATAAATCAGATTGAACTGCTTAAGAGCATGCTCCACAGACTCCTCATCCAAAGGATATTCCAGTTCCGCAATATGGCCTTCGGCAATATAAACACCGTTGTTGTCCTGCTGACCAAGCACATACCGGTGGTTCAGTGCCTTCAAGCTGCGGAAGCTGTCCCGCAGAGGGAACTGGTCCAGTGTATAGGTTTCAAAATCGTCCATAAACCGGCCGCTGAACAAGCTCTGTGCCGTCAACTCCGGCATCTTTGCCAAAGTCCTCCGCTCTGCCACGGAGATATCTTTTTCAGGACCAAACCAGGCAAACAGCGTCAGTCCTGCCCATATCGCCACCAGGGCGATGATTCCAGCATATTGTTTCTTCATCCTGCCACCTCCTTAAAAACGGAAATACAGGAAGGGGCTGAAAGACCCATCCACCAGATAAGCGGTACACAGCAAAAGCAGCAGTATGGGCACGAC
>JAZNZG010000177.1:0-12380 GCA_045594825.1 Faecousia sp.
CGCCCTCGTAAAGGGGGGCACCGCCACCCTGGTAGGGCAGAACGATTTCGGCATCGTCGTTGACATTCTTGTCATGAATGCCGGCAACGATGTCCATGTTCTCGGCAGTGATGCTGTCGGTAACGTCAGTAACTTCTCCCAAAACAGTAGAACTGTCGTACTCGGGATGTGAATTGCCGCTGCCTACCATATCGCCGCCAAGGCCCAGGTATTCCAGCTTGTTGTCACCGATCACAGCTTCCATGGCATTTACCATGCTGCCCAGGTTACTGGTGCCGCTGTCGGTATGACGGTCTGTTGCGACGAATACATAGTCCGTATCCACCGCTGCTTCTGCCGCAAAGACGGAAGTAGGTACCATACCCACTACCATCACGATGCACAGAAGTAAGGCTAACAAACTTCTCATTCTCTTCACTTTTGCATACCTCCTCGAATTCTTTCCATAGCCAAAACGGCCATCTATGTTAACCGGCCTTTTGCTGCCGAATAGATTTTGCAGATAGCTATAGCAATTTTAATCCACTATATAGGCTATTATATTTTACTTCCTTTTTTCTCTAAAGTCAATCGCTATATATAGTAAATTTTAATAAATTTTTATCGAAATGTATGATTGACTTTTTTATCTTCCGAAAAACCTGCTGTCCTTATTTTTTTACGCAAAAATCCCACCGCCTAAACGGTGGGATTCGATTCAGTTTTTTCTGCCGTAGCCGTAACCGTAGCCCCGGCCGTAACCATAACCATAACCGTAACCGTAGCCATAGCCATAGCCATAACCGTAGCCCTTGCTCTTTCCGGTGCCGTTGAGGACACAGCCCATAATGGCCAGGCGGCCTTCTGTCAGGCTTTGGACACCGTCCAGCACCTGTTCCTTGGAGGCATAGTCCTGCCGGATCACCATAAGGGCTCCGTCGGTCAGCTCTGTCAGCTCCGAAGCATCTGCCAAAAGAGAACAAGGCGGCGTGTCCACAATGATGATCTCAAAGTTCTTACGCACCGATTCCATCAACACCGCTGCACGCTCCCAGGCAGCCCGGTTCTGATAGATACTCTTGGCAGGTTCCGTGCCGGCGATCACCGACAGGTTCTCAAATCCGCTGTCACGGATCAGATCTCTGGCAGGATACTGTCCGCTTAAAAATTCCGGCATGCCGCCTGCACCGGGAAGCTGCAGCCCTTTGGAAACAGAAGGATTCCGCAGGTCCCAGTCAATGAGCAATACTTTTTTGCCCTTGTGTGCCAGAGAGATGGCCAGATTGATGGCCACAGTGGTCTTGCCTTCACCGGGAATGGCACTGGAAACCAGCAACACCTGCCGGCCTTCCTCCTGCATTTTTCTCTCCAGACGCAGCCGCATCAACCGAATGGACTCAGAGAAGCCCTGTTGGTCGTTTTTGCTACTGATAATGGGGCAGCTGCGTTTGCGGGCTACCTTTGCCGTGGGCAGATGTCCCAAGCAGTCCACGGTAAGGATCTTTTTCAGTTCGTCCTCATTGTGGATGGTGTTCTTCAGCAGTACCGCCAGGACCACGATGCACAGCCAAACAATGAAGCCGATAAGTGCACCCCGGATAGCATAATGCCGGAATGCAAAGGTGTTGCTGGGAGCAACGGGCACACCACTCTCATCCAATAAAAGCATTACCGTGGGACCGACCACAAACCCCGCCACCTCCGGATAGTAGGTGATGACGGCATTGAGCACATCGTAGGCCCGTTGGGGATCTGTGTCTGTGACCTTCAAGGTGAAAATGTTGGAGCTGGGAAGAACGTCTGCAGTAATCACAGGAAGCCAGTTCATGCCCAAATGGTCTTTGACCCGTTCCTGCAGCACGCCACTGTTTAGGATATAGGGGAATGTTTCCGCCATTTGCTCCGCCGTTTCCGTATTATAGGTGCTGACGCTGGACTGAAGCGGGCTGGTGACCTTGATGGTGAAGGTCGCACTGGCTTCATACCGGGGGGTGTACTTCATATAGCGGTAGCCCGTCATTCCTGCAGCAACCACCAGAATCAGTACCAATCCCAACAGCCACAGCCGCCGTGCCTCACGCAGAAGATCGCCTACAATAATTTCCAGGTCGATTTTTTTAATTTGATTTTTTTCTTGTTCCATATTTTATCCCTGTCTCTTGGAATCGTTGGGGCCGTATGCTCTGTATCCACCGTAGCGGCTGTATTTGTTATAGCTGCTGTAACGGTCGTAACCGCCGTGACCCTGTTCGAAAGCGATGGGCGTTGCGTACGCATTGTTCAGAACGCAGCCAAGGATCTTGGCTTTGCCATTGCTCAAACTGGCGATCATTCTGTTCAGTGCCGGTGCCGCAGCAGCATTCTGCCGGACCACGATCAAGGTGGCGTCTACCAGGTCCATGATACGCTCCGCGTCTGTCACCGCAGACATAGGCGGCAGATCCAGCACCACCAAATCATAATTTTCTTTGGCCCAGGCAATGAGCTTTTCCATATAGACGGAACCCACCAGGTCACCGGAGCTGTGGGTAGGTATCTTTTCCAGCAGCAGATGCAGACCGCTGCGGACATCTTCAACAATAGCATCGGCAGGCTCTGCCTTGCCGGTCAGTACATCCCGCATGCCGATATTGAGATTCTTCGTTACATTCAAAACCTTATGGCAGGCAGGCTTACGCAGATCGCAGTCGATGAGCAGTACCTTGGCTCCCTTTTTGGCTTTGACCAGTGCCATATTTACCGCCACCGTGGACTTGCCCTCGTTTTCCAGAAGGCTCACCACCATCATTGTTTTCCGGCCGTTCAGCCGCTGCTCTACCCGGCGGTAGATCTTACGGACAGGCTCCAGGAAACGGAAGCTGACAGTTGGATTTGTAATCAAAATGCTTGTCTTGGGACGACGGATCTTGGAACGCAGGGTCCGGTATTTCTGTTCGTGGGGGATCTCGCCCAAATACCAGCAATCCAGTTTCTTGCGGGCTTCCTTGCCGCTGCGGACCATATCACGGTTGTAAGACAGGTATACCTGCAGCAGGCAGGCCGCCAACGCAGCAAGCAGCAACGCATTCTTCGTATTGCCGTAAATATTGCTGGAATTGGCAGGGCTTGTGGGTACCGTAGGCTTTTGCAGCACTTCCAGCACAACATCGCCCAGGATCTGATAGGTCACTTCCTCATGGTTTTCCAGCAAGGCCCTTGTCACAAGGAAGGCTGTTCTGGGGTCCTCGTCCGTCACCTGCATGGTGATCAGGTTGGTGTTGGTGATCACAGAAGATGTGATCGTTCCGTTAAATTCCTCCAGGCCCGCACTTTCCAGCACCTTTTGACGAAGAATGGAGCTGTTCAGCAGCTCTGTAAACACACCGGACATGGAGGAGGCAGAAGACTGGTTGGAATAAACGGTAGCCGAGCTGCCCCTGGTGGTAACCACCAGGGTCGTATTTGTCCGGTACTGGGGTGTATAGGTCATGTCCGTTACAATATAGGCAGCCACACCCACCGCCAGCACCATCGCCAGGATCACAAGCCACCGCTTACATACATCCCGCACCAAAACGATGGGATCGAAAAGCAGCAAGCCGGTTTCCGGCGTTTTAAATTCTTTCTGTTTACTCATAGTCTTTTATCCTTCTATAACTACAATAAGGCGGGAATAGCCGGTATAGCTTCGTCCATCCAGCTCACCGGTGACCCAATAGGATACATCATACACACCCTCTTTTCGGGTGTTTACCGTTCCTTTGGTTTTCATCTGCATGCCTTCCGGCAATCCCCCGGTCAGAGAAGTAGATTCACCGAATAAATTAAATTCCTTCAGATAATCCCGATAAATAAAAACGGAATTTTTGGGCAGATAGACGATATAGTCGGTCAAAACAAGCTGTGCAGCATAATCATCTGCCCTGTAAACCTCCACAGGCAGAACAATGTCTACCGTATCGCCCAGATTGTTTGTAACCCGGAACTGTACATCATGGGTGCCTTCTGCAGAGATGGCAACATCATCCAAAAGTGTGGCTTTGACCCGGCGGCTGATGTCGCCTTCCAGTTCATCCCACGCTCCAATGTTTTCCAATACATCAAACCGACTGCCATACGCATAGGCCAAGGGCGTGTTCAATGTAAAGCGAGGGCTCTGGTAATCGGTATACTGCACCACACGCTGAGCCTTCGCAACATTTCCTGCCCGGTCAAAGGCAGCGTATGTTACCGTGACCTGGTTTTCGTCATTGATGTTGTTCACGCTCTCCACGATCACAGAGGCTGTTACATCCCCGTCCCTGGTATCTGTGGCGGTGACGCCCTGCAGCAGGGCAGACTCCGGATCAGCAACGGAAACCTGCAGCAGACCCTCCGTCTGTTCGATGGCGATCTGGGGAACCCGGTTATCGGTAATATGCTGGTCATAAACCCGGTATGCCCCAAAGATCAGCAGGGCAAGCATCAGGAAAATAAGCGGCAGCCAAATTCTTCTTTTCATACTCGTTCGCCTCTTTTATCTAAAACCACTCGGGTGTTACCGAGGGAATTGGTTTGTTGTTTAGTATCCGCCAGGGATTGTCCCTGAGGAGCATTTGGGATGCGATAGGAGAAAAATGCCTTCCCAGCAGTTCCCATACATCATACATCCAGGGTGTCCGCACCTGAGCGGAATGGGCATCGCTGGCCACCACCGTGGCAAAACCCCGGTCTACCATAGCCATTGCCAGCTCCTGGATCTGCATTCCGAATCTGCCCAACAGGCTTCCCTTGTTGATCTGCAGCAGGCAGCCCATTTGCGTCCATCTGTTTATCAGTCCAGGGTCTGCCTGGATATACTCGTAACGCTCCGGATGGGCCACCAACGGAACATATCCCGCCTGCAATAGCTTTTCCAGTATCCGTGTCTCCCGCTCGCCAGAAGCCACAAAGTCAAACTCGATCAGCGGGTATACGGAATGATTCAAAGTTACAAGCTCTCCCTCTTGCAATAGCCGGAGGGTGTTGGGCGTTCCGAAAATCTCCATGCCCGCATGCAGACGCAGGGGGATACCGGTTTCTTTCAACGCTTGCCGCACCATCGTAAGGGAACTCTTCATTTCCGGGGCACCGCCGTGCATACAATGGGGCGTAACGACCATATCTGTCACACCGCTTTGCACAGCCAAATGGGCCATGTGCAAAGTTTCTTCCAGCTCCCGGGCTCCATCGTCCAGGCCCGGCAGTATATGGCTGTGCAGATCGATCATAGTTTCTTCTCCAGGTTGTTATTTCTTTATCCGTCCGAAAATCCGGGGACGCAGACGGATCACACGGATCCATACTTTTTCGTAAAAGTCCCACAGAAAACTGCCCGGCTTCAGCAGCTTATCCTTGCGGCGAACCGCACTGACCAATGCCAGCACCTGTTCCCGGCGGATTCCGGGCTCCAATTGCACCTGCCCGTCTCCAATAAGGGTCAGGGTGTCGTCTTTTGCTTCATACACCCGGTGCAGGATATACTGCCCGGAGGCACGGCGGTACAGGATCATATCTCCCCGCTTTATGGGGCGGCAGACCTTGCTTAAATAGACCGTATCCCGTCCGTGGACCAGGAAAGGATCCATACTGTCTCCACTGATCACCAAAGGTACAGACTCCGCCTGTTCCAGCAGTGCCAGCAGATCGTCCCTCAGTTCCTCCGGGGAAATGCTGCGTACATTATGCTCCATGGCACACCTCTGTTACCACGCCCTCCCGGATCTCATAGGCACGGCTGCAAAACTCCGCACTGCCCGGACGGTGGGTAACCAAAATACAGGTATGCACAAGACCGCTCTTTTTCAAATTTTTCAGCAGTCTGCCCTCCATTGCCACATCCATAGCAGAGGTAGCTTCATCCAACAGCAGGATGGGAGCTCTTCTCAGCAGGGCACGGGCAATAGCCAAACGCTGGGCCTGTCCCTCAGAAATACCCCGTCCGCCTGCTCCCAGCATATGGTCCAGGCCGTTGGGAAGCTGCTCCACAAATTCCCAGGCACAGGCAACTTCCAGCACCTGCTTAAGTTCTTCATCGGTGGCGTCGGGATTCACAAGACGCAGGTTGTCTGCCACGGTACCTGCAAACACACTGTTGCCCTGGGGTACATATGCAAAAGCACAGCGGGTACCTGCCACAATGGGATAGCTCTTTCCCGACTTTCCGGCAAGCACAGCACTTCCGCTGCAGGGTGCCACCAACCCCAGCAGCAATCGCAGCAGGGTGGTCTTTCCCTCGCCGGAGGGGCCGGTAATTGCGATAATATCGCCGTCCGCGGCGTAAAAATCAAATTGCTGCAGGACCGTATCCCCGTCCTGGTAAGAGAAAGATACCTGCTCCAACCGAACGGACAGCTCCTGCTCTTTCATCAAGTCCTGGGGGACCTGCGTATCTTCCGCAGGCAGCTCCTCCACCGCCATGATCCGTCCGGCGGAAGTGGTGATGGAAACAGACTGTCTGACCATGGAGATCAGGGAAGAAAACGCATTCCGCAGCACGCTCATAAGCTGCAGGAACATGGTCAGATCACCGAAGCTCATATTTCCAAACCACATCCGGTACACACACCAACAGAAACACAGGCCCACCAGCAAGGCACTTAACAGGCCTGTTGTGACGGAAATGCGGATCTGTGTGGCATTTGCATCCAGATATGCATCGGCATACTCATCCTGCAGGTCCCGCATGTCCCGGGTAAACCGGTCTGTAATAAAGAAGGCTTTGATGCTGGTCAGGTTGCGGAAGGAGTCCTCCTGGAAGGACATGAGCTCGCCGTTCAGTTCCTTCATCCGCAGCTCATGGCGACGCATCAGCCGCATCAGCACACGGGATAATACCAGCGTAGCCGGTACGCCCAGCAACGCCAGCACTGCCATCATGGGGTCAAAATACAAAATAATGACCAACGCACCGATGAGCCGCAGGACCGTAGTTACCGCACCGGGAATAAATCCGATCATGCCGCCGGATACGATGTTTACATCCGCGGAAAGACGGTGCAGCAGGTCGCCGCTGCGATAAGGCTCCAGTGCCTCCCAGCCTGCCTGCAGGATCCGCTTATAGACCCTCCGCTGATTTTTTTGGCTGACCTGGATATGTATACGGGCATTGACCCGGGAAGACGCACTTTGGAGAATGATGTTGCCCAAAAGCATAACGGCCATCACACCGCCGGCCAGCAAAAGCATCCGGACATCCCGTCCGGTTACCGCGTCCACCGCATACTTGGAGGCAATGCTGCTGCCCAGTCCCAAAACCGTACCCAACACGCCCAAAGCACCGATGAGCAGGATCTTTTTCCAGTACTTTTTGGCCTGGGTCAGAAGCCATTTCAGCTCACGCTTCATTTGCCGGGGGTCTTCTTTATTCAGTTGTTGACGCTGAAAGAATCTCATACCGGCACCGCTTTCTGTTTTCGTACAGTTTTTCCCATTTTAGGAATGTACATAACTTTCCTTTTTAAGGATAGCACATTCCCACCGGATTGTCAACGAAACCCGTCACTCCCGCCTAAATTGGTTTTTTGTCTTTCTTCCCCTTGTAACCAACCTGCTGATTTGATATACTTTTCAACAGGAAAGCCCGTATATCCTGCAAAAAAAGAAAAGTTTTGCAAAATATGCAAAATATTTGCTATTTTCTCTTCCATTGGCTGAAACTTTGTAGTATAATGACCCGGACTGTTAATAAAAGATAGGAACATAGATTATGGATGCACTTTTTACACATGTACTGAGCCAATTCCAACTGGACAGCCCCGCCACTTCCTGCCAGCCCCACGGCTGCGGTCATATCAACAAGACCTTTCTGGTGGATACCGAATCCGGCAACCGTTATCTGCTGCAGAAGATCGGCCCCGCTTTTAAGAACGTAAAGATCCTGCAGGAAAATATTTCTGCGGTTATAGATCACCTGCATACCAAAACGTCTGACCGCTACGGTGCCCTGACCCTGATCCCCACCGTTGACGGCGGCACCTACTACCACTACGAAGAAAACAGCGACTGGCGTGTTTATGAGTTCGTGGAAGGGGGTATCTGTCTGCAGGCTCCGGAAACCCCGGAGGATTTCTATCAAAGTGCCGTTGCCTTTGGCACCTTCCAGCAGCAGATGGCAGACTTCCCTGCCCGCCAGCTGCATGAGACCATCCCCAACTTCCACCACACCCCCGACCGCTACCGCATTTTCCGGGAAACCATCGCGAAAGACCCCGTGGGCCGCGTCAAAGAAGTCCGTGCTGAGATCGAGTTCGCTCTGGCCCGTGAAGAAATGGCCGGCAAGCTCATCGCCATGCTGGAAGCCGGTGAGCTGCCCCTGCGTGTGACCCATAATGACACCAAGCTGAACAATGTCATGTTCCGTGCCTGTGACCGCACGCCCCTGTGTGTCATGGACCTGGATACCACCATGCCCGGACTGAGTGCATACGATTTCGGTGATGCCATCCGTTTTGGTGCATCCACCGCCGCCGAGGACGAAAAGGACCTGAATAAGGTCACCATGGACCTTACCATGTTCCGCCTGTTCACCCAGGGCTTTATTTCCGCCTGCCCCGGCTTGACGGAAAAGGAAAAGGAAGTCCTGCCCTTGAGTGCCATCATCATGACCCTGGAATGCGGTGTCCGGTTCCTCACCGACTACATTGACGGCGACAATTATTTTGGTATCCACTATCCGGAACAGAATCTGGACCGGTGCCACACCCAGTTTAAGCTGGTGGCCGATATGGAGGAAAAGTGGGACGCCATGACCCAAATTGTAAACGAAGCAAAATAATCAGCAAGCTCCCTCCGGCAGGAGGGAGCTTCTTTCCATAATTTACAAACCGTTAAAGCACCGAATCTTTGCATGTGGTATAATATAAAAAAGGAGGTGTCGTCATGCAGTATGAGCCCTATATCCGGTCTGTTGCGGGAGCCCGGACCGCTGTATTGTTTATCCACGGCATCGTGGGTACGCCCGCCCATTTTAAGGATCTTTTGCCCATCGTTCCGGTGGATTGGTCCGTCTACAACATCCTTCTGGACGGTCACGGCCGGGGCGTTGAAGAATTTGCCCGTACCTCCATGGAAAAATGGAAGGCCCAGGTCAGCGATGTGCTGAATGACCTTTTGTCTAACCATGAGCGTGTGTTCATCGTGGCCCACTCCATGGGCACACTGCTGGCCATTGAAGAGGCTGTCCGCCGTCCCGGCAAGGTCTGCGGATTGTTTCTGCTGGCCGTACCGTTGGTTTTTCGGGTGCGGCTCACCGCCGCCCTTGGGTCGGTGCAGGCCGCCCTGGGATTGACCAAGCCCGGATCAATGGCAGAACAGATGGTTAGCGACAGCGGTGTCCGTCTTTCTCCCCAGCTGCGGAAATATTTGAAGTGGATGCCCCGTTTTGCTGAGCTGACACGGGAAGCTCTGCGTACCCATGTCCTGCTGCCCCTTATCAGCGTTCCCTGCCGGGCCTTCCAGTCCGGGAAAGACGAGCTGGTGGGACAGACCTCCACAGAAATTTTGCAGAAGCAGCCCGGTATCACCACCGTGGTGCTGGAGCACTCCGGGCATTTCAGTTACAGCAAAGAAGATCTCGCCCTGTTGCAAACCGCATTGAAAGATATGCTGGATGTTATCCATTAAAAAACCGGTTCCGAAATTCGGAACCGGCTTTTTTAGTACATCAAGAAGAATACCAGCCACAGGATCATATAAATGACGCAAATGGCCACGATGACCACCAGCATGGGAACGAACATTCTCTTTACGGCATTCCAGTAGGTCTGGCGAATCGCCTTCCGTTCGGTGGGCGGCCGCCAGGCACTTTTCAGCCGGGGGCCGGACTGAACACCGGACATATCCGCAACGGTGCGTCCATCGTCCACATATATGATCTTTTCCTTTTTCTTCTTAGCCATTTTTACTCCTCGTCCAACAGATGGCAGGCGGCAAAGTGGCCGGGCTCATGCTCACGGTAAGTGGGAGGAACATGCTTGCAGATCTCCTTGGCATAGGGACAGCGGGTATGGAACCGGCAGCCCTTGGGAGGATTAGCAGGACTGGGAATATCACCCTCCAGCTTGATACGCTCCATCTTCACCGTGGGATCCGGATTGGGAACGGCAGAGAACAGGGCCTTGGTGTAAGGATGGATGGGATTGCGGAAAATGTCTTCCTTGGTGCCGAACTCCATCATGGAACCCAGGTACATAACGCCGATCTTATCGGAAATGAACTTGACCACGCTCAAATCGTGGGAAATGAACACATAAGCCAGGTTCATCTGCTTCTGCAGGTCCTTCAGAAGATTGATGATCTGTGCCTGGATGGAAACGTCCAAAGCAGAAACAGGCTCATCACAAATCACCAGCTTGGGGCTGACCGACAGGGCACGGGCGATGCAGATTCTCTGACGCTGACCGCCGGAGAATTCATGGGGATACCGCTCATAGTAGTAGTCCCGCAGGCCGCACTTGTCCATCAGTTCCAGAACATAATCCTTGATCTGATCCTTGGGAACGATCTTGTGGACTTCCACAGGCTCGCTGAGGATGCCGCCCACAGTACTTCTGGGAGGCAGAGAGGAATAGGGATCCTGGAAGATGATCTGCATTTCCTTGCGGATCTCCCGCATGTCCTTGGACTTAAAGTTGGTAATATCCCGGCCGTTAAAGATGATCTGACCGGCGGTGGGCTGGTGCAGCTTCAAAATGGCACGGCCGGCGGTGGTCTTGCCGCAGCCGGACTCACCTACGATACCCAGTGTTTCGCCGGGCATCAGTTTGAAGGAAATGTCATCCACAGCCACCAGCTCTTTGGTCACCTTGCCCATCAGTGTCTTCTTGATGGGGAAGGTCTTTCTCAGATGCCGGACCTCCAAAATCGCCTCGGGGTCAAAGGGCTTTGCAAAGTCCTCTTCATGCTGCTTTTTCCGTGCTTCCAAATATTTCGCCTGCTCCGCTGCGTCGTCGTAAACGGTTTCCGCAACGGCTTCATTATTCAATACTTTTTCTTCAGCCATTTGCGTTCTCCTCGTCGTACAGGTGGCATGCTACATAGTGGGTGGGACTGACCTGGATCATGCCGGGATAGTCACCGGAGCACTTGGCGGTGCACTTGGCACAACGCTCCTTAAAGTAGCAGTGATCGGGCATATTGATGGGGTTGGGGACATTGCCGGGGATGTTATACAGCTCAGTGCTGTCGTCCAGGGTCATGGTGGGCTTGGATTTCTGCAAGCCTACGGTGTAGGGGTGCTTGGGATCCTGGAAGATCTCGTATACAGTACCCTTTTCAATGACCTTGCCGGCGTACATGACCACAACATAGTCGGCCATCTCTGCAATGACACCCAGGTCGTGGGTGATGAGCAGGATAGAGCCGTCGATCTTGGTCTTGATATCCTGCAACAGATCCAGGATCTGTGCCTGGATGGTAACATCCAAAGCGGTGGTGGGCTCATCGGCGATGATAAGGCGGGGCTCTGCAGCCAGTGCCATAGCGATCATCACTCTCTGACGCATACCGCCGGACAGTTCATGGGGAAATGCCCCGTAAACATTTTCGGGGATAATGCCGACCAGGCGGAGCATTTCTTCACTCTTGGCCTTGGCCAGCTCTTTGGTAGCACCGGGAACATGGATGAGCGTAACCTCGTCCAGCTGCTCACCGATGGTGAAAACGGGATTCAGGGAGGTCATAGGCTCCTGGAAGATCATGGCGATCTGCTTGCCGCGAATGCGGTGGATCTCATGAATAGGCATCTTGGCGATGTCGTAGATCTTTTCTTCCATTTCGAACTCGCCCTCTTTGCCGCCTTCCTTGGCGATGGGCTCGCCCTTTTCGTCACGCTTATAATCGTAAGCCTTGAAGCGGATAGAGCCTTCCACGATCTGACCGGCAGGACCCTGGATCAGACGCATGACGGACATACTGGTCACGGACTTGCCGCAGCCACTTTCACCCACAACGCCCACAACCGCATTCTTGGGAACATCGTAGGAGACGCCGTTGACGGCCTTGACTGTACCCTGCTCCGTGAAGAAGTAGGTGTGCAGATCTTCGATCTCCAAAATGTTCTCCGCGTTTTTCATCTGGGACAGGAACTCAGACTCTTCGGCCTTGCGGTTCTTATATGCCTCCAGCCGCTTCATTTCCTTCAGGTTGGCCTTGGTGATGGCACGGATCTCTTTACCGGTGAGATAACCCTTGTTGGTATTTTTATCAGCCATGGCTTATCTCCTTCCCTTGGGATCCATCGCATCACGCAGACCGTCGCCAACAAAGTTGAAGCCCAAAACAGCGATGACGATGCACACACCCGCAGGCACCCAGATGTACCAGTGATTCTGCAGGATAGCCTCGTTGGTGGATATGATATTGATCATGGTGCCCCATGCAGCGTAAGGAGCCTTAACACCCAG
>JAZNZG010000178.1:0-7997 GCA_045594825.1 Faecousia sp.
TTTAAGTCGACAATCTCCTTGCTATATAAACATCTTTAACCTGGCGTACTTTTGCTTACTTTTACCTCGTTTTTACTCCGTTTGGTTACTCTTTCGCAAAAAACAACAGACCGCTTATAGCGGTCTGTTGTTTTTTTATGCGGTTACTGGCTCGAATAATCCAATCTGATGGCCTTTTTTGCAGGTGCATTTTGCAACCTGCTTTTGTTGTCGGAAATCCGTATTTTCTGTTATATTGCGGGTGAAAAATTTGACATTTTTGCTGCCAGAGAGTATACTAAATTATCATAATTATGGAGGCGTACATCCATGATAAAAAAATGGAACGTGACGATTCCCAAGCTTACCGGCGACAAAGAACGCAGAGCGTATATTTATCTGCCTGCTTCTTATAAAAAAGAGCCGGACCGGCGTTACCCGGTTCTGTATATGTTCGATGGTCACAATGTTTTTTTGGACAGCGATGCGACTTACGGCAGATCCTGGCGTTTTGGGAAGTATCTGGACAGTGCAAAAAAGGACCTTATTGTTGTGGCTATCGAGTGTAACCATGAAGGTAACGGCCGCTTGGTTGAATACTCTCCCATTAGCTACGAAAATGCAACTATGGGGAAAATACGCGGCAAAGGCAGCGTATATATGAACTGGCTTGTTGGCACATTGAAGCCTTATATCGATGAAAACTACCGCACATTGCCGGACCGCCTGAATACCATCATAGGCGGCTCGTCCATGGGCGGCCTGATGGCACTGTACGGTGCTGCGGTTTATAATCATGTATTTCAGAGGGCAGTTTGTTTGTCACCTAGTTTGTGGGTCGCTCCCGGAAAAGTGTTGGAAATGATTGCCCGTGCCCATGTACGCAGAGATACCTGCATTTATATGGACTACGGCAGCGAGGAAATATTCAATCACGCAGCCAACGCGGAGGCATTGATCTCCACATCCCATCTGTTGCTGACCAAACGGGTCAATCTGGCATTCCGTATCGTTCCCGGCGGTACCCATTGTGAGGAATCCTGGGAAAAGCAGGTACCCATTTTCATGGATTGTCTTGGATTATAAAAAGAGGAAGAGAGTATTATGCAAATTCAGTATCATAAGCATTACAGCAGCCACTTAAACCGGGATATGGAATTTAAGGTATACGGTCACGGCGGCAGACCGGTGCTGTTTATACCTTGCCAGGCCGGCCGCTTCTTTGATTTTGAAAATTTCCATATGATCGACCACTGGGGGAAATGGATCGAAGAAGGCCGCTGTACGGTTTATTCCATCGATACTATTGATAACGAAGCATGGGCAGCACAGGGTGCCGATAACCGCTGGCGTATCGAGAACCATGAGCGTTGGTATAACTATGTTGTGGAAGAGATGGTTCCCACCATCCACTATATGAGTGGCTACCGGGGAATTTTGACCTTTGGCTGTTCTATGGGTGCCATGCATGCAGCCAACTTGTTCTTCCGCCGTCCCGACTTGTTTGATTCTGTGTTTGCCATTTCCGGTCTGTATGATTCACAGGATTTCTTCGGTGGGTATATGGACGATTTGGTATATAACAATTGTCCTGTCAATTATCTTGCCAATATGCCCGGAGATCATCACTATATCGGCATGTACAACGACCGGGATATTCTGATCGTTGTTGGCCAGGGCAAATGGGAAGAACCCCTGATTGCGAGTACCCGCAGACTGGAGGATGTACTGCGGAGCAAAGGAATCCATGCACAGGTTGATTACTGGGGTTATGATGTGGATCATGATTGGCCATGGTGGTATAAAATGGTGGAGCACTATGCTCCTCGTTTCCTGTATTGATAAAAATGAGAGGAGTAGTTAAAATGAAAAACTTTATATTTATTTCTCCCAATTTTCCCGCCTCATATTGGAAATTTTGCTCTGAATTAAAGAACAACGGGCTGCGGGTTTTAGGCATTGGCGATTGCCCCTATGAACAGCTGAAGCAAGAGCTTCGTGACGGTTTGCATGAGTATTATAAAGTTGGCAACCTTGAAAACTACGATGAGGTCTTCAAGGCGGTAGCATTCTTTGCTTACAAGTACGGTAAGATCGACTGGCTGGAGTCCAACAACGAATACTGGCTGGAGCGGGATGCAAAGCTGCGTACGGAGTTTCATATTACTACGGGTTTTATGGAACAGGACATTCAAAGCGTAAAGTATAAATCTGCGATGAAGGCATTTTATCAGAGTGCCAACATTCCTGTTGCACGGTATCATCTGGTGGATACCTATGAGGATGCCGTGTCCTTTGCAAACAAAGTTGGTTACCCTGTGGTTGTCAAGCCCGACAACGGTGTTGGTGCAAGCAGTACATTCCGTCTGAAAAATGATGAGGAGGTACGCAACTTTATTAACACCAAGGATAACCATACATATATCATGGAGGAAATGGTTAAAGGAACCGTTTGCACATACGATGCTATTATTGGTGCCGATGGTCAACCTTTGTTTGAGTCCGGTAATGTAACGCCCGTTTCTTTGATGGATGTAGTGAATGACAACCAAGAAAGCATTTATTACCTGCATAAAGAAGTGCCAGAGGACGTTCGTGATGTTGGTTTGCGGACGGTAGCTGCTTTTGGCGTTAAGAGTCGGTTTGTGCACCTGGAGTTCTTCCGCTTAAACGAAGACCAGGAGGGCCTTGGCAAGAAAGGTGACTTGATTGGACTGGAAGTCAATATGCGTCCTGCCGGCGGATTTACTCCGGACATGTACAATTATGGTTATGAGACCGATGTGTACAAGATATGGGCAGACATGATCGCATACAATAAGAGCACCAAGCCTTTAGGCACCAAACGGTACTGTGCTTTCGTTGGCCGGCGTGACGGCAAGACATACAAGATGGATCATAATGCCATCATGGCCAAGTACGGTCATTGCATGAAAATGCAGGATCGCATCCCGGATGCATTATCCGGTTGTATGGCCAATGTGATGTATGTTGCTATCTTTGATACAGAAGAACAGATGCAGGAATACTTTAAGGATCTGCTGGGTCAATAATGGCAAATTACGGCGGGAAGTTTTGAAAACTTCCCGCCCTTTTCATTTTCCCTGACAGCCTGCCAGAAAATATGAGAGCCTTGTCAAACGGTTCTTGTGAAGACTGCGGCAGAGTACCGCTGATTCCCTTGAATCGGCCTAAAACCGCCCTCTATAATGGGTTCACTTTACATAGGGGGCAAAACCATGGTCAGGATCATATCGGCGGTTTTAACTTGGTTGGTGTTGGTGGCGGTCATCCTGAGGCCGATGCTGCGTCCTGAGGATCAGAAGCAAACAGACATACAGGAAACTGTTGTAGTGTTTAACGAGGATCTGACGGAACAGGAGAACCCTGTAACGGCTGTAAATTTTCCGATCTTCGTCAATGACACCGATCTGCAGGCGGTAAGTCTTGCTTTGTATGAAGGGGATATGCTGGAAGCTGACAGCGATAACTTCCTTGTGGATGCAGCGGCTTTGGAACTGTATAACTGCGGCAGCAGAGAGATCGCAGTGGCAGAGGTGACATTGAAGTTTGATACCGTTCAGATGGTATTCTTCGCAACCAACATACCCGCCGGAGCAAGGGTGTTGGTAATTGAACGGAATGGGCAGCTGTGGACACAGGAAAGCTGTACTGAGTGTGGCGGTTGGGTGCAGTACAGTGATGATTTTCCGCTATCAGAGGAGTCGCTGCGAATTGAAGATGTAGATCTCGGAACAGTAGCTGTTACCAATCTGACGGAAGAGCCTTTTTGTGATCTGTGGCTGTACTATAAGAATTATCTTAGCGATGCACAGATGTATTTGGGCGGGATCACATATATTTACCAAATACAATCCCTTGCACCCGGACAGACGCTGCTGATTACTCCGGAACGCTATGCCAGCGGCTACAGCAAGTTTATTAAGGCAGTGCAGATGGAATAAAAACAGACATGCGAAAAGCATGCCTGTTAATGGTTATATGGCTTTTACATCCGGGGCAATGGGGCAGTCGTAGCCCGCTTGGGCCGATATTGAAAATTCTTTTTGAGCTTCTGCCAAAATATCTTGATGTGACATTAGATCGGCAGCAGCACCTGCCAAAACTTTGGCGGCGTATAGCATGCCCTTGTGTGCCATGGGCGTTTTGCCTGCAGATACGGTTTGCCAGGAATGACCGGGTATACCCGCAGGCCAGGTGACAGCAGAAAACTGAGCGGTGGGTGTCAGCCAGCTTACATCGCCCACATCCGTGGAACCGGGGACAACTTCGCTCCTTGGTGCGTAAGGAGCAACAGTATCCTGCAGTGCTTTCAGTCCGGTGACAGAATAAGTTGCCTGAAGATTTTTTGCAAAGGTAAGATCGGTCTCGGTATAAACAGGCAGGGGAGCACTACATAGATTGTCGTACAGAACCCGCTCCAAAACCCCGTTGGAAAGCGTATTGGAAGTTCCGTCAATCTGACGGCTTGAACAGGAAGTTTCCGTCATCAGTGCAGCACCCTGAGCAATTTTATCCACACGGTGCAGAAGCTTTTTTGCACTGCGAACATCTTTGCCTCGAACCATGTACACAAGCTTGGCAACAGGCTGCACAACATTGGGGGAGATGCCGCCTGCATTTGTAAAGGCATAATGTATGCTGCAGCCATTGGGCATATGTTCCCGCAGAAACTGAACGCCGATATTCATCAGTTCAGCAGCATCCAGGGCGGAGCGTCCATGCTCCGGATTGCCGGCGGCATGAGCTGCGGTGCCGGTAAAGGTGTACTCGATCTGCAGGCTTGCCATGTTTGAGCCGGTTGTTACGGCATTGGTATCGTCGGGATGCCAGCACAGGGCAGCATCCAAATCCCGGAACATACCTTCCCGTGCCATGAATGCCTTGCCGGCACAGCCCTCTTCGCCGGGGCAGCCATAGAACACTACCGTTCCGGTGAGCAGCCCTGCCTGGATTTGCTCCTTAATGGCGATAGTGGCTCCCAGGGAGGCCGCTCCCAGGAGATTATGCCCGCAGCCATGTCCGGAGCCACCGGGAATATCGGGCGTTATCTCTAACGCACCGGCTTTCTGCGAAAGTCCAGAGAGTGCGTCATACTCGCCCAAAATACCGATCACCGGCTTGCCGGAACCAAAACGGCCGGAGAATGCGGTGGGAAGCCCTGCAAGCTGTTCTTCCACTTCAAAACCGTGCTCAAGCAAAATTTCGATGTAAGCTTTCGCGGAGCGGAATTCCTCCATGGAAAGTTCAGCATATCCCCAAATTTTATCACTTAGATCTATAATTTGCTTTGCGTGATTTTCAACGGAAGTATAGATCAAATTTTTATCCATATTAAAGCACCTTGGAAAGAAAATCTTTCAGACGGTCACTGCGGGGATGGTCAAAGATGTTTTCAGGCGTGCCTTCTTCCAGCAGCATACCGCCGTCCATAAACAGAATGCGGTTGCCCACTTCCCGTGCAAAGCCCATTTCGTGGGTGACCACAACCATGGTCATACCTTCTGCAGCCAGTTCTTTCATGACTTCAAGAACTTCACCCACCATTTCGGGGTCCAGGGCAGAGGTGGGCTCATCAAAGAGCATGACCTCCGGCTCCATCATCAGTGCCCGGACGATGGCGATACGCTGTTTTTGTCCACCGGAGAGCTGAATGGGATAGGCATCCGCTCTTTCCTCAAGACCGACACGCTTTAAAAGCTGTAAGGCCTTTTCGGTTGCCTCTGCCTTGGAGATCTTCTTAACCTTCATGGGGGCAAGAATCATATTTTCCATAATGGTCTTGTGGGGGAAGAGGTTAAAGTGCTGGAACACCATACCCATCTTTTCGCGGTGCCGATCAATATTGACTTTGATGACCTTGCCGTTGGCGTCTTTGTATCGTTTCTTGGTAATATCCACCCCGTTGAAGATAATGGAACCATCGGTGGGAGTCTCCAACAGATTCAAGCTCCGCAGAAGCGTACTTTTGCCGGAACCGGAAGGGCCGATGACAACCATAACATCACCTTTATTGATGTCAACACTTACATCATCCAGTGCATGCAAAGCACCCTTATTATAGTATTTCTTCAGGTTTTTAACCTGAATGATCTTATCTCCGGTCGCCACGGCTCATCCTCCTTTCAAAGTATGCAATGATCTTGGATGTGGGGAAGGTTAGACAGAAATAAACTGCAGCAGCAATGATCAGTGCCTCGCTGATACGGAAGGTGGCTGCCTTGACAGAGTTAACGGCAGACATGATCTCCTGGACACCGATGGTCCAGCAGATAGAGGATTCTTTGATAATGGTAACGAATTCATTTGCGATAGCGGGCAAAATGTTCTTGATCGCCTGAGGCAGAATGATATACCGCATATTCTGTCCCTGAGACATACCCAGACTTCTTGCGGCTTCCGTCTGACCCAGTTCGATGGACTGAATGCCGGAACGGATGATCTCACTTAAGTAAGCTGCGGAGTTCAGGGATAATGCGATCACACCGGGAATGAAACGTTCAAAACGAATAAAACCGAACATCTTAAAGGAGGGCAGATCCAGATCGCCCAAAAGTACATAATAGACAATGAACAACTGCACCATCAAAGGAGTAGCACGGAAGACTTCCACATAAATGGAGGCGATAAAATTTAGGGGACGGAAACGGGAAATGCGGCCTATAACGCTGTCCAGGCGGGCATTGTAGCCTAGAAAATGTAGGGGACAGAAGTTGGACATACGCATTAAAGCGAGGATCAGAGCTAGAACGAAACCGAAAATGACCGTAAAAAAGGACAGAGAAACGGTACAGACCATGCCTTCCAGGAACATATTCCAGTACTTTATTGTAGCTTCAAAACCAGCTTGAGTAATCAAAAGAAATGTCTCCTTTCGTGGAACTTCCCCGGAAGCAAAGCTCCCGGGGAGATACCAAGATTATACTAATCATCAACCGATGCTGCCGTCAGCATTCAGCAGGCCCTCGTACTTTTCGCCGGTGGCCAACTCGTTGGCGTCTGCAACGAACTGAGCCATGGAACCGTCGTCCAGAGCGGCCTGGATGGCCAGATTGACAGCGGCCAGCAGGGCAGCGTTGCCTTCCTTAACGCCTACAACAGAGCCTTCCTGATCATAAGGAACATCAAACAGAACTACCAGGTCAGAGTAATTCTTTGCGTAGGTTTCGGCAACAACGGTCTCAACAAAAGCACCATCCAGCTTGTTGTTGATGACTTCAGCAACGATGTCGGTAACCTTTGCCAGCTCAACGATGTCGGCATCGGGAGTGTTTTCTACGGCCAGGTCATACTGGATAGACGCGGTCTGTGCACCGATCTGATAGTCTGCGTTGTTGGCATCTGCCAGGGAAGCGAACTTGTCAGCATTTGCAGCACTGGTCACGAAAGACTGACCGCCTTCGTAATAAATGATGGAGAAGTCCATCGCACCTTCACGGTCGGGGTCGGGGGAGTAACCAGCCATGCCGATGTCGGCGTTGCCCATACCCAACTCGGTAATGGTACCGTCAAAGTCCATGGGGATGATTTCCAGCTCCAGACCGATGTAGTCAGCAATGTACTGACCCAGGGCAATGTCAAAGCCGGCCAGAGAGGGGTTACCGTTCTCGTCCAGAGCATAGAACTCATAGGGAGCGAAGTCAGGGCTGGTAACCATGGTCAGCTTGCCTTCGGTGAGGGTTTCGATCAGGGGCTTCAGCTCGTCGATGGTCATTGCGGAGTAGTCAACCTCAGCATTGTCAGCAGCAGGAGCATCAGCAGCAGGAGCATCAGCAGCGGGAGCATCAGCAGCAGGAGCGTCGGCAGCGTTGTTATTGCCACAGCCGCCCAACATACCCAGGAGTATAATTACGGACAGAATCAAAGCAATCAGTTTTTTCATAATATTATCCTCTTTTCTTATCTCCGTCAGGAGGTTTGATGTGTGTATTATATATCGTATATTATACATCGTCAAGTATTCATAAGGCATAATAAAATCATAAAGAACATTGCAA
>JAZNZG010000179.1:0-2285 GCA_045594825.1 Faecousia sp.
ATACAGATCACATCCTTGCCCTTCTGGTTCAGGATGGTATCGGTGGCCAGGGTGGTCTTACCGGTCTGGCGGTCACCGATGATCAGCTCACGCTGGCCACGGCCAATGGGGATCATGGAGTCGATGGCCTTAATGCCGGTCTGCAGGGGACGGCTGACATGCTGACGGCTGATAATGCCGGGAGCGGGCATTTCGATGGGGCGGAAGGTCTCCGCTTCGATGGTGCCTTTGCCGTCAATGGGCTCGCCCAGAGCATTGACCACACGGCCGATCAGATTCTTGCCCACAGGCACAGAAACGACCTTGCCGGTACGCTTGACGATATCGCCTTCCTTAATGCCGCTGTCGTTACCCAGAACAACGATGGATACGGTATCCTCTTCCAGGTTCTGTGCCAGACCATAGGCTCCGGTGGGGAACTCCAGCAGTTCGCCTGCCATGCACTGCTCCAGACCGGAAACCTTGGCAATGCCGTCACCCACCAGGATGACGACACCGGTCTGGCTGGTCTGCAGCTTGTTTTCGTAGTTTTTGATCTGACTACGGATGATCTTTGTAATTTCTTCGGGTCGTAATTCCATATTCTACCTACTTTCTTAAAGTACGGTATTTTTCAGCAAGCTGCTGATGGTGTCCAGCCGGTTCTGCACCGTACCGTCCACCCGCTTGCCGTCGTAATCCAGACGGACGCCGCCCAAAACAGAGGGGTCCGTCCGGTTTATAATCTGCACGGATTTGCCAGTAACCTGTTCCAGCTTGTCCGTCAATTTTTGGATCTGACTGTTTGTTAAAGGTACTGCCGTAACTGCCTTCACGGGAAGAATGCCATGGTCGGCATTATATTCGGCCCGATATGCCTTGCAGCAGTCGGGGAAATGCCGGGCATACCCTTTTTCTGTAAGCAGCTTCATGAAGTTCAGAAGATAAGGCTCTACCTGTTCCCGGAAGCTGTTATCCAGAATATCACACCGCTCCGCCTTGGGCAGATTGGGAGCAGACAGCAGCCGGAGAAATTCCGGTTCTTCCTCAAAGGCATGGTACAGCACATCCATTTGGTCCAGGATGATCTTGTCCCGGCCTTCTTCCTTGGCAAGGCTGTATAAAGCCTGGGCATAAACACCTGCTACCTGACTCATACCTGCTCACCCAATTCGTCAATGAAGCTGTCCACAAGAGCGGACTGATCCGCATCGTTCAGCTCACGGCCCACTACTTTACCGGCAATGGCCATGGCAATAACGGAGATCTCGTCCTTGGCATCGTTGATGGCCTTTTTCTTCTCCTGTGCGATGTCGGCACTGGCCTTTTCCCGGATGGCATTTGCCTCGGCATTGGCCTGACGGAGGATCTCCTCCTCACGGCGTTGGCCACGGGCTACGGCCTCCTTCACCAGAAGGTCTGCCTTATCCGTGGCAGCATTGAGCTTTTCCTCATATTCTGCCTGCAGGGCAGATGCCTGTTCCTTGGCCTCGCCGGCCTTGGTGTACATATCGTCGATCTCCTGCTGACGGTCCTTGATGATCTTCATTACAGGGCCGAAAAGAAATTTCTTGGCAACAAAGAAGATGGTCAGGGTGTTCAGCAAAACAAACAGGGCAGTCCAGAAGTTTACGCCAATAAACGCTTCAAATTGTCCCACTTCCGCAGACTCCTTTCTTTTGGATTTTACTCGGAATCTTACAGCAGGAACAGAATCAGCAGAGCAACGACCAGAGAATAAATACCGGTGGTCTCAGCGATGGCACAGCCCATGATCATGGTGCTGCGGAGCGTACCTGCAGACTCGGGCTGACGGGCCATGCCGTCCAAAGCGTGGGCAACAGCAGTACCTTCACCGACACCGGGGCCGATAGCACCGATACCCATACACAGACCTGCACCGATTGCCTTACCGGCGATTGCAATTGCAGAAGCTAAATCCATAAAATTATCCTCCTAAGAATATGATTTATATAAACTTTAATGGTTAACAAAGTTATTCTGCCTTGGCCTCTTCCGGACCGGGCAGTGCCCCGGCAATATAGACCATGGTCAGCAGGCTGAACACATAGGCCTGAACAAAGCCGGAAAACAGATCGAAGTAACAGGACAGTACCGCGGGGATACCGTAGGTCAGAATAAAGTCGGATCGTAGCCATGTCGTTCTGTGAGCCAAGGAGTTGCTTGCTTTTGTTGTCTTCCTAAGACCGCTTGGCCTCCGACTTCTGAACACATAGGCCTGAACAAAGCCGGAAAACAGATCGAAGTAACAGGACAGTACCGCGGGGATACCGTAGGTCAGAATA
>JAZNZG010000180.1:0-5339 GCA_045594825.1 Faecousia sp.
CCGGACTATCCCGGCCTGGAGGTCAAGACCAAGACCCGGTATCTGCTCCACGGCACTTATACCCGCAGCGGCAACAAAGTCAACAACTTTGTCCTTGCCCCCTTCTACGAGGGCTGTGAAACCCTGCCGTGGCTGGAGCTGACGGAGGATACACAGATCCCCGAGATCTTCCAGCAGTATGCCGACATGTATGCCACCGCCAACCGCTATGTCCGGCTGCAGACCAGTGCCGATATTGCGGCCTTGGAGGAGTTCCAGCAAAACACACTGCGGTTGCAGGAGGGCCGTTTCCCGGAAGCCGGAGAGGCCGGTGTCTGCGTAGTCAGCTACGATATGGCTCAGCAGATGGGGCTTTCCCTGGGAGATCCCATTTCCTTAAGCGTTTGGGACTCTGACCCCGAAGACCGCTTCAATCTCACCGAAAGCAGGGAAGAAAAGCAGCTGACGGTGGTGGGTATCACCACCAAAAACGAAGCATACTACGGCTGTGTTTGGGCATCGGATGCCGAACGCACTTATGAAGGTCCCCTGTTCGGTTATCTTTTGGGACATGCCGTGCTGGATAACCGCACCGCCCGCCAAACCGCCGATGCCATCGCCGCTTTGTGTCCTGCCAATGTGCGGGTGACCTTATACGACCAGGGCTATTCCGCAGCCGCACAGCCTTTGCAGACCATGCAGACCACCGCCATGGCCATCACTTTGGCTGCCGCCTGCAGTGCTTTGGCGGTACTGCTGCTGTTTGCCTACCTGTTCGTAGGCCGTCAGCAGGAAACGGTGCAGGTGCTGGTCTGTTTGGGTACGCCCAAGCGTAAGATCCACGCCTGGCTCCTGTCCGGCGGAGTGGTGATCTGCGGCTTTGCCGCTGCCCTGGGTGCTGTCCTGGGCAATTTCGGACTGGAGCATATCATCTCCCTGGGCACGGAGGCTGCACAAAAAATGTATGTGGCCGACCAGCGGTACAGCGAGTCTGCCATCGGCTTTATGAAGGAGACCTCTTTCTCCGGACAGATCCCCACCTGGCCTGCCCTGTATGCCGGTTTGGCGGTATTTATTGTGGCCCTGTTGCTGTGCACCGCCTTCCTGCACATGGCACAGCGGCAATCTGTTGCCAAGCGGGGCAAACAGCGTATCCGGGTGCCCAGGGGCGGCACTTCCGCAACAGGCCGGGGTGCCTGGCGTTTTGCCTTCCTCAGTGCCCGCCGGGGCGGCTGGCGGTCTGTGGTAGTCCCTGTGGTTTGCCTTGTCCTTGCACTGCTGCTGGGTATTCTTGCCACCATTTCCGACGGCTGGAGTCAACAGCTAAACGCCCTGTACCGGGACACCAACATCCGGGGTACCACCGTCAGCACCAACGGTCGGCAGAATACCAATCTGTTGGTCTCTGCCGAGAACGTCCGGAAGCTGTGGAGCTCCGACCTTTTGGAGGATATTGAAGTTTCCATTGGCTGGAACTACTGGTTTGACCAGGAGATCCCGGAATTTGGCACCGGTGAGTTCGCCATGTACCGCCGGGAGTCCTGGATCGCGGGGCAACCCGAGCTTATCGCCTTGAACGGTCTTTCCGCAGCACCGGAATTTATGCACGCAGCCGCTCCCCAGGTCACCTGGCTGGAGGGCTGGGACGAAAGCTTCCTGGAAAGCCGGGAGTATCACGCCTTTACCTCCACCCTGGAGTATTTTGAGGGCCGCAGGCTTCTCAGAGCAGAAAACGAGCCCATGGTATATCCCTGTCTTGTCAGCCGGGAGCTGCTGGAAGAGCAAGGTCTTTCCCTGGGCGATACCTTCCGGGTTTCCTATAAATACAAGCACTATGTTTGGGAGCATGAACTGACGGCAGAGTTGACGGTGGTGGGCAGCTTCCTGCAAAACGGCTCCGACAGCAACATCTATGTGCCCCTCAGTTTTTGGTCCGATCCGGATTGGATAACGGGAGAGGAGGATATGGTGCCCACCGGTGACCGGGTGACCATCGCCTTTGAAACGCCCTACGACCGGGACTACTTCTTCTACCACACCACCAACTACGGCACCTGTGTGTTCACTTTGGAGGATGCCGGCGGGCTGGATGAATTCCGCGACTTCCTGCAGCAGCAGAATTTCAGCCAGGTGGGCAAGCTGAGCAGCAACCGCACCACCATCGTTTTGCAGGATCAGACCTTTGTGGAAACGGTGGACGGGCTGAACCGGTACATCAGCTTCAGCCAAATCCTGTTCCCGGTGCTGTTTATCGTGGTGATGCTGCTGGGCTTTATCGTGTCCTGGCTGATGATCAACGGACGGCGAATGGAATTTGCCATCCTCCGGGGCCTGGGTGCTTCCCGGAGCCGGGTGTTCTTCTCCTTCTTCCTGGAGCAGCTTCTGTTGTGTATAACCGGCTGTATCCTGGGCTGCGGCATTTTGTATGCTGCGGTGGATTTCCGGTTGACCCAGTGGACCGCCATCGGGATATTCCTGTGCTGTTACCTGCTGGGCAGTGCCCTGTCGGTCATGGCCATAGGCCGCACCAAACTGATGCAGCTATTGTCCGAGCGGGAATAAAAAATACCCCGGAGCATTGGCTCCGGGGTGTTTGTTTTAGCAATAGAAGTCCTTGATCTTCTTGGCACGGCTGGGATGACGCAGCTTGCGGATGGCCTTGTTCTCGATCTGGCGGATACGCTCACGGGTAACGCCGAAGATCTGTCCCACTTCCTCCAGGGTATGAGTACGGCCGTCATACATGCCGAAACGCATACGCAGCACATCGGCCTCACGCTCGGTGAGGGTGTCCAGGATCTCCTTCAGTGCTTCAGCAAGCAGTGCGTTGGAGGTGGCGTCGGCAGGGCCGGGGGTCCGCTCGTCTTCCACGAAGGAGCCGATGGAGGTATCCTCTTCATCGCCCACCGGGGTATCCAAAGACAGGGTATCGGCGGCGGTGCGGTTGGCCTCGATGATCTTTTCCACAGGCAGATTCAGCTCTGCCGCGATCTCTTCCACAGTGGGCTCACGGCCCAGCTCCTGTACCAGCTTACGGTTGCAGCGGGTCGCCTTATTGATGACTTCCACCATATGCACCGGTACGCGGATGGTACGGGCCTGGTCTGCAATGGCACGGGTGATCGCCTGCCGGATCCACCAGGTTGCATATGTAGAGAACTTGTTTCCCTTTGTCCAGTCAAATTTATCAACCGCCCGAATAAGGCCCGTGTTGCCCTCCTGGATCAGATCCAGAATGTGCAGACCTCTGCCGGAATATTTCTTTGCGATGGAGACCACCAGACGCAGGTTGGCTTCCGTCAGCTTGTTCTTTGCTTCCTGGTCACCGTCGGCAACCGCCTTGGCAAGCTCCACTTCCTCTTCCGCACTAAGGAGCTTGATCTGACCGATCTCCTTCAGGTACATACGCACCGGGTCGTCCAGATTGTACTCGGCAGCCAGGTCAACGGGGTCTACCAGCTCTTCCTCTTCCATATTGGACAGGTCGATATCGTCACCCAGGTCGTCCAGTACCAGGTCCACATCATCGTCCAGCACCAAGTCCAGATCGGCACTGACCACCTGAATGTTCATGGCATCAAACTGATCGTAGATCTCCTCGATCTTTTCCGGGGTCAGGTCCATTTTTTCCAAAAGGGCGTTCAGATCCGCAGAACGGATCATACCTTCCTTGTGGCCCTGGGCGATCAATGCCTGCAGAGCAGCCTGCAGATCTTCCGGAGTCTTTGCGTTCTTTTTGGCGTTGCTCATAAATAATCCCTCTTTTTCTCATTTTCGGTCCGTTAGGACTATATCCCGATTCCGCCAATTTGACAAGGGTTTTTACGAAAAATTTTTCAAAAAAAGCGGCATTTGGGCATTTCATTGCCGCAATGGTCAGTATTCCCCCATTTTTGTAAAACATACAGTTTACATTTTGGGGAAATTTCGCTATAATGTAAAAATATTAAATTGGTATAGTATGCTTATCTTTACGCGAGGTATCGTTTATGACAGACCTTTCTCTGATTCGTAATTTTTCCATTATCGCCCATATCGACCATGGCAAGTCCACTTTGGCTGACCGCCTGCTGGAGGAGTGTAACGCCATCGACCAGCGGATCCGTGCAGAGCAGATGCTGGACTCCATGGAGCTGGAAAAGGAGCGGGGCATTACCATCAAGGCAACTGCCGCCACCTTATCCTACCCCGCCGATGACGGCAAGACATATGCCCTGAACCTCATCGACACCCCCGGCCATGTGGACTTTAACTATGAAGTCAGCCGCTCCCTTGCCGCCTGTGAGGGTGCCATCCTGGTGGTGGATGCCAGCCAGGGTGTGGAGGCGCAGACCTTGGCCAACACATATCTGGCCATTGATGCCGGCCTGGAGGTCCTGCCGGTGATCAATAAGATCGATCTGCCCTCTGCCCGTCCTGCTGAGGTCAAGGCCGAGGTGGAGGATATTATCGGCATTCCCGCTGAGGATTCTCCCGAAATTTCCGCGAAAAACGGCATCAACATCCACTCCGTGCTGGAAATGATCGTAAAGGATGTTCCCGCTCCCGCCGGCGACCGGGAGGCACCTTTGCAGGCTCTGATCTTTGACAGCCAGTACGATTCCTACCGGGGCGTCATCGTCTACACCCGGATCAAGGAAGGCACGGTCCGTCCCGGCCAGGACATTCGCATGATGGCCACCGATGCTGTTTACAAAGTGGTGGAAGTGGGCACAATGAGTCCCCAGGGACTGATCCCCAGGGATGCCCTGGGTGCAGGGGAAGTGGGTTACATCACCGCCTCCATCAAGACCGTGGCCGATACCCAGGTGGGTGACACCATTACAGGCGTAGAAAATCCCGCCCCGGAGCCTTTGCCCGGTTACCGTCCCGTACAGCCCATGGTCTATTCCGGCGTGTATCCCGCCGACGGCTCCAAATATCAGGATCTCCGGGAAGCACTGGAAAAGCTGAAGCTTAACGATGCCTCCATGTCCTATGAGCTGGAAAATTCCATCGCACTGGGCTTCGGTTTCCGTTGCGGATTCCTGGGCCTGCTGCACATGGAGATCATCCAGGAGCGGCTGGAGCGTGAGTATAACCTGGATCTGATCACCACCGCACCCAACGTCGTCTACCGCATCACCAAAAACAACGGCGACGTAATGATGGTCTACACCCCTCTGGATTACCCCGACCCCATGGAGATCCAGCTGGCAGAGGAGCCCTTTGTCAAGGCCAGCCTGATCGCTCCCCAGGAATATGTGGGCAATATTATGGAACTGGCCCAGCAGCGCCGGGGCGAATTCAAGGATATGGTCTATCTGGATGCCAACCGGGTGGAACTGCACTATGAGATGCCTCTGAACGAAATCATTTAC
>JAZNZG010000181.1:0-3218 GCA_045594825.1 Faecousia sp.
CAGATCAACGCTCTTGAAAACCAACTCCGTTTAAATGAGCAGGCAAAATTTGTTTGTGTCGAAATGCAACGAGACGGAGCAAAATATGAAAACTTAGATACAGTTCATTACTTAAACCTTTTGGAATCACCCCTTGCATCTTCTTCACGCAGTTTTCAGGAGAGCATCAAAAAGCAAGCCCATCCTTGGCGTCGTTACATTGCAAGAATGATCGATTATGGAATCATTCGCATGATCCTGCTGTTCATTGTGATCGTGGTAATCAGAATTCGGCCCTTTGGTAATGGCGGGAACCTTCTTTTAGAGCTAATGTCATATTTTATTGCCATTCCTGTATTTGCCGCTATGCTTCATTATTGGGGTACAACCCCCGGCAAATGGCTGATGGGCATTAAGATTGAGGATATTAACGGTGGCAAATTGTCCTATTATGATGCTTTTGTCCGTGAAAAAGATATTATTTGGTGGGGTTTAGGTTTCTTTATTCCTTTTTTGTCGCAATGGAGAATGTATCGTTCATATAAAGAGGATATGGCAGGGGAAGAGAACGAATGGAACCATACTTCTGAAATCATATATATAGACTGGAATGCGACCAAAAAAATTATGATTCCGGTTTCCTGCATTTTGATATTCTTAGCAACTTTCTTTACTTTACTGGATGCTCAGCTTCCAAAACACAGAGGCAATATCACGATCAAACAATTTGCCGAAAACCACCTTGATTATGAAAAAGCCATGGATGTAAGGTCTGAATTGATTATTGCTCCGGACGGCACTTGGACTGCGGACCGGGAGCCGCATGTATTGTACTCGTCCTTTGATTTGCTGGAAGAGGATGGAAGACCAAATTTTGAATATACATTGGAAAATGGCTACATTCGTGCAATTCGTTATGATAACGAGTGGGAAAGCACCGGCTTTTATAATTTAATTCCCGAGTATTGCAGGGCTGCAATGTATTCAATGGTGGGTTCAAGACCCGGTACAACATACTTTGACCTGGGTAGTATAAATGAAGCAATCAGCGACTATTTCATTCAAGTCGATAAATCCACAAATCAAGCATTTTGCAACGCATCTTTTGTAATAAATGATGTGCAGATCATCTTGGATATTCAAATGGATAATGTTGATGGTGTGTATAATGGAATGGTCTTTGCATTGGAAGACGCAACCTGTACATGCAGCTTCAGCATGGTCCTGGAAATTCTTGACTAAATTCAGAAAAGGGGAGAGGTGGCAAAATGGAAGCAATATTTTCTTTCTTTCAAAATACATTCGGCTGGAGCATGTTCGCAAGCTGGGCTGCAACTTTAGTTGTGATCATTGCAATCATCGCTCTGATCTTTGTGATCTTCATAAATATGAGCAATAATTCCAAGGAATAAGAAAAAGCACAGAACCTGAAAACACGGGTTCTGTGCTTTTTAATTGATAGAGCGGTCGTAGGGGATAATCGACCGAACCTTGATAAAGTTTCGACTTGCTATCCATTGAACGCAACAAAATAAAAATTTTGTTGCATTAAATGCGGGAATATGATACAATAGAGGTATAAACCAATCAGGAGGGCTAAAATGAAGCGTTATACCGATTGTCCGCAGATATTGCGTGAATTTCTGACCTATCACGAAACGATCAAGGGTCAGTCTCCAAGAACCATCTCAGAATATTATCTTGACTTAAGAATGTTCTTCCGTTTTATAAAACTGATGCGTAACGATATGCCCATTCATACTCGCCTGGATGATATTGACATCCGCGATGTTAATCTGAATTTTATTCGAACGATCACTACATCAGATGTATTCGATTTTCTTTCATATTTGGCAAATGATCGCACACCCAATCCTGACTCTTTATATCCGGACCATGGCATCTCCACTGCCGCTCGTGCCAGAAAGTTATCTGCACTAAAATCCTTCTATAAATATTTGACTGTTCGCACAAAGCAGCTTACAGAAAATCCTGTTGCAGATTTGGAGTACCCCAAGCTTCGCAAAAGCTTGCCTAAATATCTTACCATGGAGCAGTCTGCTGCACTATTAAAAGCCGTAAGTGGTCCCAATGAAAAACGGGATTATGCGATCCTTATGTTATTTTTGAATTGCGGCATCCGACGCAGCGAGCTGGTAGGACTTAATTTGTCTGATGTATACGAAGACAGGATTCGAGTGATTGGTAAAGGTAACAAAGAACGCTTTGTCTACTTTGGTACTCCCTGCCGGAAAGCAATAGATGCCTACTTGCCCGAACGCAACAAAAAAGTTCTGTCTGACAATCGTGCATTGTTCGGATCCAGGGATAATAACCGCATTAGTGTCAGTGCTGTACACCGTTTAGTCAAGAAATACCTGCTGATGGCCGGTTTGGATGCAGACAATTTTTCCGCTCATAAGCTACGCCACACAGCCGCTACCATGATGCTCTCCGGTGGTGTTGACGTAAAGACGGTTCAAGAAGTTTTAGGCCACGAAAACCTGAATACAACTCAGATCTACACACATATTGAGAATACTGAACTGAAACTGGCGGCACAAGCAAATCCTCTGTCCAAGCTTGATTATTTGAACGAGGATGAACCCTCCCCTGTCGAGTGATCAAATTGCAATTTCAATCGCTTCCCGAAGATTTTTGACCCTATAAACGGTCAATTCTTCGGGAACTTCTAACTTTTCATGGCAGTTTTTAGGTATAATACACTGTTTAAAACCTAATCTTGCAACTTCTGCGATGCGAGAATTCATTTGAGAAACAGACCGGATCTCCCCTGTCAAGCCGATTTCTCCGATGGCAACGAGATCGTGAGCAATGGGCTTGTCCCGATAACTGGAAGCTACTGCCAAAATTACCGGCAGATCAGCTCCCGGCTCGTTCAAATTCAATCCGCCAATCACATTAATATAGGCATCAAAGGAGCTCAGTTTCATTTCCCCTCGTTTTTCAGCCACAGCGAGCAGCAAAACAGCCCGGTTAAAATCAAATCCATCGGATGTTCTGCGAGGTACATTGAATGTTGTTCTTGTAACAAGTGCCTGAACCTCGGCTAAAACGGGACGGGTTCCCTCCATGACACAAGCCACACACGTACCGGAAGCCCCGGCTGGGCGGCCGTCCAGCAACATTTGTGAGGGGTTCGGCACTTCAATAAGGCCACATTCAACCATTTCAAACACACCGATCTCATTGGTGGAGCCAAAACGGTTTTTGGCGGC
>JAZNZG010000182.1:0-7822 GCA_045594825.1 Faecousia sp.
ACACATAGTCGTCCTTGTTCAGATTCAGGCATACGCCCAGCTCACCGGCTTCCTCACCGGTGGCACAGTGGACAGCACCGTCCACCACACGCTCAACTCTTTCGTCTCGCTCGTTGGCCAGGTCTTTGATGACCCGCTCAAACTCACGCATGATAATCAGCGTTTTCAGTCTTTGCAGACATTCCTGCTTGTAACTCAAAATATGACCTCCTGTCTGGAAGGAGCAAACCTGCTCCGGCTGCTTGAGTGGATAGGATCGTTATATCATCGAAGAATTATCTGAAATAGAAGCAGCTCTTGATAAAGCCGTCTTTTCTTTCCACGCTGTCGACAAAGCACTTAGCGATGTCTTCTGCCTCATATTTGTGGCTCATCAGCTTGGACAGATCAAAAACGCCTGCTTCCATCATGGCGATGGTCTTGGGCCAGAAACGCTCGTAGACACGGCCGGTGTCCAGGGCGGGGGAGGTGTGGATCAGACGCTGACCCCGCAGATGGCCCAGCTTGAAATCAATGGTACGCAGCTTCCGGTGCCAGCCGAACAGATAAATATCGCCGGCCATGCCGCAGTATTCCACAGCCAGATCCAGACCGGACTGGGTGCCGGAGCATTCGATCACTTTATCGAAATAACCGGCTCCCTTGCGTTTCAGCTCTTCCATGCCGTCGTCGTTGAGCAGCAGGGTCTCCCAGGCACCGCATTCCTTTGCTTTGGCACAGCTGGAGGGCTTTACATCCACAGCCAGGAACTCGGCAAGGGGGTAGCGGGATACCAGCTGGGTCATCAGCAGACCCATAAAGCCGGTGCCGATGAGCAGGACACGGTCGCCGGGGCGGATGTCCATGTGCCAGGCGGCATTGACGATGGAAGCGACAGGCTCCACGATCCAGTTTGCAAAATCATCCATATGGTCGGGCAGCTTGTGGGCAACGTCTGCAGGTCCGATGACCTTCTCGCTCCACTGACCCATATACCAGCAGGCAGCCACATAGTCGCCTTCTTTTACATGGGTCACGCCCTTGCCCACACGGGTGACCTGATGGACAGCCTCATGGCCGGGAACCATGGGATAACGGGGATGGGTCAGATCTCCCAGGTACAGGGAAACTTCGTGGGTGCAGACAGCACCGCAGACGGCTCTGGTCTCGATCTCGCCTTCGCCGGGATCGCCGAAGTGACGGGTCACGACCTTGGTACCGTGGTCGATCTCCTCCTGTAGGGTGGGCTTATAGTCCTCTTCCGGCAGCAGTTCACGACAGGTGATCTGGCCGAGTTTTTCCAACACGATCGATCTCATAGATTCCCTCCTGTTCAGCGGTACAAGTGGGCAGAAATTGCCCAACTTACTTAATTTACTGATTAAATTTATAATACCCAAGGTTTTCCCCTTTGTCAACCCGGCTATTTTCACTAAAACTGGACATTTCAACTATATATCTTTCACAATATTCGGGCCTTTTGGTGATTTTTTTGTTACACCCCCTTTACAATAAAGAGAAAAAAGAGTATACTTTATTTGGTGTCAAAACTAAGTAGGCTCGTTACTGTGTTGTTTGACCGGCCCGGAACAACCGACGCAGTTATATGTATTTTATTTTATAATGTATGATTACCCGGAAGGAGTCGCAACAGATGGAACATTCTTTTCTTTCCCACGCCGATGCGGCACTGCGAAACCGGAATAACATCTTGCATTATATTAAAAAGCACCAGCCCCTTTCCCGTACCGACATCTGGGAGGCGTTGAATATCAGCCGGGCCTCTGTCACCCAGGTGATCCGGCAGCTGCAGGAAAGCGGCCTGATCCTGGAAACAGGCCTCGGTCAATCCACCGGTGGTCGCAAGCCCCAGTATCTGGTGTTCAACGGTGCGGCTAAAAAATTCTACGCCTTTGACTGGCTGACACAGCGGATCTCTCTTTTGGATCTGGGAGGTCGGCTTTTGTGCGAAAAGCAGATCCGGCTGGAGCGACCTTTGCAGCCTGCGGCCTTTGTTGCTGCCCTTTCGGCGGAAGTCGCGGCCATTGCTGCACAGCACTGCTGCCCGGATGAGGATATCATCGGCCTGTGTCTGGCTCTGCCCGGTGTGGTGGACAGCCGCAGCGGACGGGTCATCTATGCTGTTGAGCTGGGCTGGCAGGATGTACAGATCAGCACCCCCCTGCGTCAGATGCTGGGAATGGATATTTTTGTGGAACGTACTGCCAATCTGATGGCTCTTGGCTGCAGCAACCTGGAGTATGCCCGCAATTCCACCCACCTCCAGCTGTTCCTGCTGGGCTCCGACGGCATCGGTGTTTCCTCTGTGTTCCACAGAAACTGCCAGCACGGTGCCAACTACATGCACGGAGAGTTGGGCCATATCAAAACCGGTGAAGCTGTGCTGTGTGCCTGCGGACAAAAGGGCTGCCTGGAAGCTGTGGTAAACGACCGGATGCTGGCCTCCGGAGGCAGGATCACCGATGAGGTGCTGGAGCTGCTGTCCATGGGCGTAGCCGCCTCCGTGAATATTTCCGATGCCAGCTATGCCATGATGGTTGGCTCATATGTCAATCAAATGACACCCACGCAGCAGGAATACCTGACCAAAGCCATCCGCAGCAAGGTTACAGGTCAGCATCTACGCCATCTGGAGCTGCATTTCTCCAGCCAGACCAAGGAGCTGGCACTGAGCGGTATGTGTGCCTATGCCTTTGACCGCCACTTTTCCATTGACTGACTTTGTCATATTATCGGCCGGCATCTGCCGCCGTGGAATTATGAAACAAAAAATGTTACACAATCAGAAGAACAGGAGGTCTGACAGATATTATGTATGAACAATACAAAGATCTGGCCAAACGAATCAGAAAGAACTGCCTGCACATGGTACATGTGGGCCAGAGCGGACATATCGGCAGTATGCTGTCCGCGGCAGACATTATGGCCGTCCTTTACGGCGGCGGCTTTGTAAAGGTCGATCCCAAGAACCCCAAGGATCCCGACCGTGACCGGTTCATTCTGTCCAAGGGTCACGCCGGTGCTGTGGTGTACGCCACACTGACCGAGCTGGGCTTCTTCCCCAAGGATTGGATGGACACCTATTACTGTGACAACGGCAAACTGATGGGTCACATCAGCCACTATGTTCCCGGCGTTGAGTATTCCACCGGCTCTCTGGGCCATGGCCTCAATGTCTGCGTCGGCATGGCTCTGGCAGCCAAGGAAGCCGGCAAGCAGCATAAGATCTATTGCATGATGTCCGACGGCGACTGCAACGAAGGCTCCACCTGGGAAGCCATTATGTTCGCAGGCCAGCATCATCTGGAAAACCTCATCGCCATTGTGGACTACAACCGCATTCAGGCACTGGGCTTCTCCAAGGATATTTGTGACCTGGGCGATTTCGCCAACAAGGTGGCAATGTTCGGCTGGGCAACCAAGACCGTGGACGGCCACGACTTCATGGACCTGGAGAATACCTTTAAGGCTCTGCCTCTGGAGCCCGGCAAGCCCACATTCATCGTCTGCAACACCATTAAGGGTAAGGGCATTTCCTTCCTGGAAAATACCGTTGCTTCCCACTACTGGCATCTGACTGCTGAGCAGAAGGCCGAAGCATATAAGGAACTGGGGGTTGAAGAAGCATGAGAACGATTTTTAACAAGACTCTGATCGAGATCGCAGAAAAGGATCCTCGCATCCATATGGTCCTGGCTGACATCGGCTACGGCGAAATTGAAGGCTTTGCCCGTCAGTTCCCCGAGCGTTACTACAACTGCGGCGTTATGGAACAGCACATGACCGGCGTAGCCTGCGGTATCGCCATGGAAGGCAATATTGCTGTTACTTACTCCATCGCCAATTTCCCCACCCTGCGTTGCCTGGAGCAGATCCGTAACGACGTCTGCTACCACAATGCCAATGTGAAGATCGTCAACATCGGTGGCGGTGTTTCCTACGGTGCCCTGGGTGTTTCCCACCACTCCACCGAGGATATCGCTATCCTGCGTGCTCTGCCCAACATGGTAGTCGTGGTTCCCTGTGACAACATCGAGGCAGAAGCTGCTACCCACGCGGTGTTCGAGTATGAAGGCCCCGTGTTCTACCGCTGCGGCTATAAGAACGAGAAGGACATCCATCACACCGATGCGAAGGGCCTGAACTTCCAGCTGGGCAAGGCCATCACCGTGGAAGAGGGTGAGGACTGCACCGTTATTTTCTGCGGTCCCATCGGCTTCGAGGCACAGAAGGCTGTTCTCGCTGCCCGGGAAAAGGGCATCAACTGCCGCCTGATCTCCATGCACACCATTAAGCCCATCGACAAGGAAGCCATCATCAAGGCTGCCAGAGAGACCGGAAAGATCATCACTGTGGAAGAGCACAATCTGTCCGGCGGTCTGGGCTCCGCTGTGGCTGAAGTCCTGGCTGACGAAGGCTGCCTGAATGTGAAGATGAAGCGTATGGCTCTGCCCGATGTGAATGTCCACGAGGTTGGCTCTCAGCAGTGGCTGCGTGAATACTACCATCTGACCGCTCCCTTCATCGAAGAAGAGATCTGCAACATCTGCAAGTAATTCAAAAAAAGGGGTGCAGCCGCACCCCTTTTTCCAGAAACTTTGAAAGGATCTGTCCTATGAAACGTTTGGAAAATAAGATCGTTGCCATTACCGGTGCCGGTGGCGGCATTGGCCGTGTGGCTGCCGATATTTTTGCCGCAGAAGGTGCCACCGTCTGCATTTTGGAACTGAACGAAGCCGCTGCCCGCAAGGCTGTGGAAGAGATCACCACTGCCGGCGGCAAGGCCGAAGCTTTCCCTGTGGATATCTCCGACTGCGAAGCGGTCAAGGCCGTATTCGAGAAGATCGATGCCAATTACGGCGGCCTGGATGTGCTGTACAACAACGCCTCCGTGTTCCTGGGCGGCCGTGATGCCGGCGTTGCCGAGCTGGATCCCGCCATCTTCGACCGTGTGGTGAAGATCAATCTGTACGGTACCTTCTACTGCTCCAAGTATGCCATCCCCCTGCTGAAGAAGCGTGGCGGCGGCTCCATCATCAACACCGGCTCCTCCGCAGCTGTTACCGGCGTGCCCGGCAGCGATGCCTATACTGCCACCAAGGGCGGTACCCTGTCCATGACCCGCTCCATGGCTGTGGAATACGGTACCTACAATATCCGCACCAACATCATTTGTCCCGCTGCCATTCAGACGCCCATGGTGGGAGAGAGCAACCTGAGCGACTCCCGCTTCGATGACCAGTTCTTCCGTGACCGCCTGGCACCCCTGCATCGCTGGGGCAAGCCCGAAGAGATCGCCAACACCGCCCTGTTCCTGGCTACCGACGGCTCTTACATGAACGGTGCGGTTCTGGTTCTGGACGGCGGTATCACCATCAACGGTAACGTCAATAAGTGCGGTCTGTAATACGGCTCCGCTTCGTTCTCAGGATAGCATAACCGCCAAAACCGACCTGTGCATAGAAGGCACAGGTCGGTTTTTTGTGGAAGGAGTTATTGCTATTGGGTCGATTGTGTATTATAATATTCCATATTTATGAATGCCTGTATGGAACATGGGGGAGTGTTTATGGGAAAAATGTTTAATCCCGATGGCAAGTTTTCCAATTTGCTCAATCGTATCGCTGACTTCGTCGTCCTTGGGGTGCTTTGGCTGGTTTGCTGTTTGCCGGTTTTTACCGTGGGTGCAGCCACTACCGCCCTTTATTATGCATCGATGAAGCTCCTTGACGGTGAGGAATCCTATATCACAAAGGATTTCTTCCGGGCCTTTAAGCTGAATTTCCGACAGGCGACGATCCTTTGGCTCATGGCACTGGCTGTGGGTGCGTTTCTGGTCTTTGATGCGGTCCTGTGCTACCACAAGGGCTTTAACGTCGCCTTTGTGGCAGTGGCAGGCTTGCTGGTTATATATGTGCTGATCTTGCTGTATCTGTTCCCGTATCTGTCTAAGTTTTACTGCACAGTTCCCCAGGCGGTGAAGGCCGCACTGGTTATGTGTTTCCGGCATTTTGGAGAGAGCGTCATGCTGCTTGCCGCAGATGTTGTGATCGTACTGGTGGCAACACAGCTGACAGCCCTGATCCCTCTGCTGCCGGCGATTTTCGCCTATGTCAATGCGTTGACTTTCAGGAGGATCTTTAAAAAGTATATCCCCCAGACACCGGAGGAACCGTCTTCCCCGGATGTGCAGACCCATGAAATATAGGACTTTATATGTTCTGAAACGGGAGCAAATGATGCTTATGTATCAGGAGCACAGGAACCCGGAATGGCCCGGCGGTGCAGAGAATATGGACCACATTTTCCAGTCGCTGACATTATCCAACATTCCTGTTAAAGGCAACCGCATTGTGAAATTTGAGGAGGGTGTGCCGTGTTTTCTCTATGAAGGCGAATGGGTTTCGTTCCCTAAGCGTGGAAATCTGTATTATGATTTTGTGGAAGAAACTGCGGTATATAAAGAAGTCGAGCCTATCGTTGAAGCAACGATAATGGAAATCCTTGGAGAGCGTTATGATTACTTCGGTGCCTGCCATGCGATCTGGCATCACCAGAAAAGGCTGCTCATGGAGAAATATGGGATCGAATGGTTCACACCCGCTGAGCTGAATCCTGAAGTCAAATTTGACTAACTGAATCAATCACCTATAAAGAGTGCGTGAGAGACAAGCTCGTTGACCGCACAGCAACCTGCCGCAAGGTAAGGTGCTAAAGCTTGGCCGATAGGTTATCTTACGAACCCGTCGGCAACGATGGGTTCGTTTTTTGCACGCTTTTGGGAAATAAAAATGCTTACTTGGATACCCGATTCAACACAATGATCTCCAGTTGTACCCGTTACTATTTGAATATGCTCGCAGTTCATTATCCAGTGATTCCCTTGCTGAGGAAGCGGTGCAAGAAACTTTCAGGATAGCTTGTCAGAAGCCTGAATCCTTGATCCATTCACCAAATCCAGAAGGGTGGCTAGTAAACACACTCAAAAAGGTTTTGAGGAACACTGTCGGAAACCAAAATATATCACGAAGGATTCTGCTGGATTACTTCGCATCTAATATAAATGATCTTATAATTTCAGCGACGTCAACATATTGACGTCAAATAGGGGGTGTTAATTTGCCTGTTGTGGATTTATTTTGTGGCTGTGGTGGACTTTCTAAGGGGTTTGAACTTGCTGGCTTTGATGTTGTTGCCGGATGTCCCTAGCGACATTTAGAAGCAACAACGGACAATAAAATTAAAACTGCCAGATGCTGAAATGATCAGTATCTGGCAGTTTTTTGATAAAATTAGATTGTGTCTATGGGGCACAATTCAAGATGTTAGCGGTTTGAAATTGTTGTTCTGCTAGACAGAATGACGCAAGATAATATTTAGGAATACGGGAAATAACACAATAGACACAAAAGATTTTGCGGAATAGGGGTCAAATTTGCGGAACAGTGGGGTGTTTTTCTGAAAAAACTACACTTGAACGCTATTCAAGAGGTTGAGCGAACTGGGCGACACTAAAAAATAAATAATGGACGCAATAGACTAGACGACGCCTATTGAGTCCATATGGATGTTCCGCTGTTGTAGGCGGGGTTGTAGGCGTAGGTGTTACGCAAAATGTGCGTAAAAAATGAGGTTTGAAAAATGCCGCTTTTAGGGGCAAAAGGCAAGAAAAAAGACCCGAAATCTCGAAGATTTTGGGTCTTTTTTTGTCTTTCACCCCTAAAAACGGCATTTTTCAAACCTCGTTTTTCACGCACATTTTGCGGAACACCTGCGCCTACAATGCCGCCTACAACAGCGGAACATCCATATGGACTCAATA
>JAZNZG010000183.1:0-3614 GCA_045594825.1 Faecousia sp.
GCCCACTAAGGACCTGCAGCGTTGGGTTCAGGACGGCGACAACATGAAGGCTAAGCTGGAAGAGGCTGGCTACTCCGTCGACCTGCAGTACGCTGCTAACGACATCCCCACTCAGGTTTCCCAGCTGCAGAACATGATCGCTAACGGCTGTGAAGTTCTGGTTATCGCCTCCATCGACGGCGAAGCTCTGGGCACTGTCCTGGCAGAAGCTAAGGCTGCTGAGATCCCCGTCATCGCTTATGACCGTCTGATCATGGGCTCCGATGCTGTTACCTACTACGCCACCTTCGACAACTGGGATGTGGGCGTCAAGCAGGGCACTTACATCAAGGACGCTCTGGACCTGGACAATGCTGAAGGCCCCTTCAACATCGAGTTCATCACCGGCGACCCCGGCGACAACAACATCAACTTCTTCTTCGACGGCGCTATCTCCGTCCTGCAGCCCTACACCGACTCCGGCAAGCTGGTTGCTCTGTCCGGCCAGTATGAGAAGGCTGTCGTTGCTACCCCCGGCTGGGCAACCGATGCTGCACAGGCTCGTTTCGAGAACATCCTGGCTACCTACTATGCCGATGCTCCTCTGCACGCTGTTCTGGCTTCCAACGACTCCACCGCTCTGGGTGTTGCCAACGCCCTGGCTTCCTCCTACAACAATGATGTATACCCCGTTCTGACCGGTCAGGACTGCGACATCGCCAACATGCCCAACATCATCAACGGCAAGCAGGCAATGTCCGTATTCAAGGACACCCGTACTCTGGCTGGCAAGGTCGTTGAGATGGTCGACGCCATCATGCAGGGTGCAGAGCCCCCCATCAACGACACTGAGACCTACGACAACGGCACCGGTGTTATCCCCTCCTTCCTGTGCGAGCCCGTTTCCGGCACCATCGACAACTACAAGGAACTGCTGATCGACTCCGGTTACTACACCGAGGAGCAGCTGGGCCTGTAATTGTAATTCGGTAATTACAATTTAATCAATCCCTGAATTCTTTGGGCAAGGCGGCGAGCCGCCTTGCCCTTTTAAAAACACCAAAATGAGGTGATCGCTTGTCTGAATATATACTGGAAATGAACAATATCACCAAGGAATTCCCCGGTGTCAAGGCACTTGACAACGTGAATCTGAAGGTGAAAAAGGGCACGATCCACGCACTGGTTGGAGAGAACGGTGCGGGCAAGTCCACGCTGATGAATGTTCTCAGCGGTATCTATCCCTATGGCACTTATACCGGCGATATCGTCTACGAAGGCGAGGTTTGCCAATTCTCCAAGATTACTGAAAGCGAAGAAAAGGGAATCGTCATTATCCATCAGGAGCTGGCACTGGTTCCCTATATGACCATCGGCGAAAATATGTTCCTGGGCAACGAGCGGGGCAAGGCCTTTGCCATTGACTGGGATGATACATATGCCGAGGCTGATAAATATCTGAAGATCGTAGGTCTGTCCGACTCCTCCCGCACCCTGATCAAGGACATCGGCGTGGGCAAGCAGCAGATGGTTGAAATTGCCAAGGCTCTGGCTAAGAACGCCCGTCTGCTGATCCTGGACGAGCCTACCTCCTCTCTGAACGAAGAAGATTCCAGAGCCCTTCTTGACCTGCTGCTGCGGTTCAAGGACGAGGGCATGACCTGTATTATTATTTCCCATAAGCTGAACGAAGTGGCCTATGTTGCCGATGAGATCACCGTGATCCGTGACGGCGGTACCATTGAGACCATTGACAACGCAGGCCACAACATCGACGAGGACCGGATCATCCGGGGTATGGTTGGCCGTGAGATCGAGGACCGTTTCCCCAAGCGTCCCGGCCAGGAATTGGGCGAGGTCTCCATGGAAGTCAAGAACTGGACTGTCCACCATCCCCTGTACCAGGAAAAAAAGGTCGTTGACGATGTCAGCTTCCATGTCCGCAAGGGCGAAGTGGTTGGCATTTCCGGCTTGATGGGTGCCGGCCGTACCGAGCTGGCTATGAGTATCTTTGGCAAGTCCTACGGCACCGGCATCAGCGGCCAGCTTCTGCTGAACGGCAAGGAAGTGAGCCTAAAAAACGAAAAGGCTGCCATTAAGGCAGGTCTTGCCTATGTTACCGAAGACCGTAAGGGTAACGGTCTGATCCTGAGTAATCCCATCCGTGTCAATACCACCCTGGCCAATATGGACGGTGTCTGCAACAAAGGCGTCATCGACCATGACAAGGAATACGCCGTGGCGGAGGAATACCGTCAGAAGCTGCGTACCAAGTGTCCCAGCGTGGAGCAGAATGTGGGCAACCTCTCCGGCGGCAACCAGCAGAAGGTGCTGCTGGCCAAGTGGATGTTCGCCAATCCCGATGTTATGATCCTGGACGAGCCTACCCGCGGCATCGATGTGGGTGCAAAGTACGAGATCTACTGCATCATCAATGACCTGGTTGCCCAGGGCAAGAGTGTTGTGATGATCTCTTCCGAGCTTCCCGAGCTACTGGGTATGTCTGACCGTATCTATGTGATGAACGAAGGCAAGTTCGTTGGCGAATTCCTGCAGGCAGATGCTTCTCAGGAATCCATCATGGCCTGTATCCTGAAATCCACAAACAAATAAAGGAGTACTGATCTCATGAACAAGACAAAGGTTCTGAACTGGCTTCAGAAAAACACCATGACTATGATCCTTGTGCTGGTGTTCGCATTCTTCGCATGGCGGACTGAAGGCAAGATCCTGATGCCCCAGAATATCTCCAACCTGATCGCACAGAACGCATACGTTTTCGTTCTGGCAACCGGTATGCTGCTGTGTATCCTCACCGGCGGTAATATCGACCTTTCCGTTGGCTCTGTTGTGTGCTTTGCCGGTGCTGCCGGCGCTCTGATGATGGCAAAGGGCATCAACCTGTGGGTTGCTGTGGCTGTTATGCTGGTTATCGGTCTGGTCGTTGGTGCTCTGCAGGCATTCTGCATTGCTTACATTAAGGTTCCTCCCTTCATCACCACCCTGGCCGGCCAGCTGATCTTCCGTGGCCTGTCTAATGTCATCCTGGGCGGTAAGACCTGCTCCGTCAACAATGCTACCTTCCTTAAGGTATTCGGCGGCGGTGCTGAGTGCTACATCCCCGACCTGTTCGGCGGTGAAGGCGTTAATTACCTGTGTATCATTGTAGGAATTTTGGCTTGCGTGATCTACATTGCTTTGACCCTGCGTACCCGTTTCGTGCGTATGAAGAAGGGCTATGCTGTTGAAGGCTGGCTGCCCGCCATCATCCGTATGCTCATTATCAGTGCTGTGGTTATTTTCTTCTTTGTAAAGCTCAGCCAGTATAAGGGCATCCCCACCGCACTGATCTGGGTCGTTTTGGTCGTTGCTGTGTATGCTTACATCACCTCCAAGACCACCGTCGGCCGTTACCTGTACGCCATCGGCGGCAACGAGAAGGCCACCAAGCTCAGTGGTATCGACACCCGTAAGATCTACTTCTTCGCCTATACCAACATGGGCTTCCTGGCAGGTCTGGCAGGTATCATGACCATCGCCCGTATGTGCTCTGCTCAGCCCACCTACGGTACCGCTTACGAAATGGACGCTATCTCCTCCTGCTTCATCGGCGGTGCTTCCGCTTACGGCGGCAT
>JAZNZG010000184.1:0-2896 GCA_045594825.1 Faecousia sp.
TCGCTTACAGCATGTACCTTTCTCACGGGTTTCGAAAAGACAGGGCAGGCACCCTGTTTGTTTGCTTGTAGAGGTGATTCACAAACCGTCCGTCCAACGGTTTGTACGTCGCCCTCCGGACGATCCATGAATCGCCCCTACCTCGCAAACAACAGGAGTCTCCCCGAATTTTCGGGGCGGCCTCCCTCTCTTCCGGAGCTTGGCACACCGGTGTTCACCACGCACCTGTCTGCCCATTCCGGCTTCAAAGTCAGCCTGCATACTTATTCCTTATATAAAGGCATCTAACCGAACCGGATTTCACCACCTTCCGGTTTTTGGGCAGACTTCCCCTATGTTAAGTCATAAGTATACAGTATAAATTGTAGCACCGCATTCCAAAAAATACAAGTATTTCCTTTGTCTTTTTTGGCCATATTTTTTCACTCTTTCCCTTTTCTCCCTGTTTAACATATTTTAATACAATAAAACCTTTGGTTTTGTGTATGTCTACGTTATATTTGTTCAGCAAATAAAAAACCGCAGCAGAGTTTGTCTGCTGCGGCATTTATTGCCTATTTAATCCCCACCCGTTGCCTGTCCTGCATCAATGGGGGTACTTCCGTCGATCTCAATCATGTCGTTTTCATATGCTTCCTTAGCTGCATTGTACCAATCAAAAAACGCCTCTATTGAAGGAAAGCTGTTAATAAACGCAGCTTGCTCTGCTCCGGACATGTTGTGATAGGACAGATAACCCATTTCCTCCTTCTCCGGAACAGTAGTATCCGGATCTGTGGGCACATTGGGAACAATCGGTCCATCCGTCGGCTCCGTGGCTCCAGGAGTCGTAGCGGGCGTTGTTGGCTCCGTTGTCATGCCGGGAGTCGTGGGTTGCGTGGTAGGTGTTGTCGCACCGGGAGTTGTTGGTTGTGTGGTAGGAGCTGTCGTGCTCGTGCCGGGAACCGTAGCAGGCACGGTCGCATTGGGAATTGTATTTTCTCCTTGGTTTCCTGTCTCACCGTTTGCCGTTTCTCCGGGAGTAACCAGCACATCAGATCCGGGTTGTGTATCTTCCGGTGCAACAACCGTTTCGCTGTCTGCATCAGCAGGAAGATCTTTGTAACCTTGCTGTTCCCCGGAGACAGTCTCTTGAGGAGCCTGTGCCGCAGGGATCTTATGGGCATTGGCCGATATAAACAATATAGCAAGGCCGGCAACCAATATCGCAGACAGAACTGCAATAATTACAATTAGGACTTTTCTTTTCATGATTCTTCTCCGTTGCTATTGGGGTGGTTCTGTCGTTTTACTCAGCACATCCAACACGCTTCAGGTGTGCCATAAACTCTTCTGCATCTGCCAGAGCCTGTGCTCTGTCTACGCTATATTCTGCCTGCAGAACATCCGCCAGGCTTTCTGCGTCACCGCCCACTTCCAAAGCTTTCCAAAGAGCCGCTCCGCTTTCATTCAGCGTCAGCATTCCGTGAAAGTTTGTCAGTGCTTCACCAACCGGCAGCACCACCCAATTGTCTGCAACCTGACGCAGCACATAGTCTTGTTTAATTCTCATAAATTCAGTTCCTCCGCTGCGTGGTGCATCGTCTTATAGCTCATATATACCGCTTCCGGTTCCGGCCTGTTTTCCAATTCAAATACAGGAATGTTTTGAATAAGGTCTCCCACATGGGACAACAATAAATCCAAACTTTCTACCGCCTTAAATCTATGTTCTACTTGCCACACGATATTCTGTAGTGCTTCTGCACTGTTCAATCTCCGGATTTTGTTTTCAGGGGCTTGCTTCAAAAAACAAATGCCGGCAAGAGAGGCTTTCATGTTGATGTTAATTCTGTCTTTTCCGCACCAAGGTGTTCCATAAGCATACCAAGTACCATCAACATTCCGTAGTGCAGGCTTGTCATCGTTAATAATATAGACCCCGTCGCCAAACACTTTTTTCCACAGCTGTGTGTGGGTGGATTTTCCTGTTCCGGACGGAGCAGTAAACAGATATGCTTTTCCGTTATACACCGCTGCTGACGCGTGAAGCACTAGTCCTTTATGTCTTAAAAGGTGAAAGCCGAAATGAGATCCGGATTCTGCATAAATATAATCATTTCCCGTCAAATACTTCCACGCATTCGTGCGAAAATCTTCGGAACGTATGATAATGTCAGCCTCAGAGGATCCTTCCCACAGATATTCCTGACAGCGGGGGACTAAGTCCCCCGCCGCAGGCACCTCTGTAATCAAATCAGCAATTTTACAGAGCATTTTCTTCTCCTGATTCAAGCCCGCGATCATCCATCTTCCGTAAGATTGCAAAAACGCACTCTTACACTGCGGGCCATATGTTTTTTGGTTCTTTTACTTTGCGTTCTCAGCGGTCCATTCGGTACCGAAGGCGGTTGCACCGCTCTCGGTAATGATCATTGCCTGAACAACCAAAGTATCAAGATTGATGTTCAGTGCAGAGTAGCCGGTCAGGGTGAAGCTACAGTCGTAGCTGTCGCCGCATACCTTCTTCAGGAACACGTCAGAGTATACGAAGTTCTGATATGCGATGCCCTGCTCGTTCTCCCAGCTCAGTCGCAGCACGATGGACAGTTCGTTGCCTGCCACGCCGTCTGCCATCAAACCGCTCAAGATCTCTTTGGTTGCCTGGGGCTTGAACTGGAAGGTGATCTTCTCGTTTGCTTCATCAATGCGAAGTCCACGGGCGGTGGTTGCGGTATTTGCCACAAACAGGGAGAACAGATAGTGCTCGCCGTTCCAAATGGGCATGATGTACTGGCCGGAGGCGTTCTTATAACCCTCTTCAGACAGAATGACATGCTTCAGGTCTACATCCAGAATGCCGCTGTTGGGTGTTGCGGTCAGGAAGCTGCCATCGAAGCCAACCACATAATCTGCA
>JAZNZG010000185.1:0-7279 GCA_045594825.1 Faecousia sp.
GATGATACGGCTGCCCTTATAAATCAGGCCCTTTTCATACAGAGAAACGAACACCTCACGCACAGCGGCGGAGCAACCCTCGTCCATGGTAAAGCGGGCACGTTCCCAATCGCAGGATGCGCCAAGCTTCTTCTGCTGCTCTACAATACGGTTGCCGTACTTATGCTTCCAGTCCCAAACGCGCTCAAGGAACTTTTCACGACCCAGATCATAGCGGGTCAAGCCTTCCTTACGCATTTCCTCTTCAACCTTGATCTGGGTGGCAATACCGGCATGATCCACACCTGGCAGCCAAAGGGCATTATAGCCCTGCATCCGTTTGAACCGAATCAAAGTATCCTGAAGCGTTGCGTCCATCGCATGGCCCATGTGAAGCTGACCAGTGACATTGGGAGGGGGCATAACGATGGTAAAGGGCTTTGCGTCAGCCTTACCAGCGGGACGGAAATAACCACCATCCTCCCACATTTTATAAATGTGATTTTCAACCTGTTGCGGATCATACACCTTAGGCAGTTCTCTTGCCATAAAAACACTCCTTTTCATAAAAAACGCCCTGAGCAAATTGCTCAGGGCGAAAATCGACTTTTCCGCGGTACCACCTGAATTCCCGAAAAACGGGCACTTAAAAGCTGTAACGGGCATACCCGTACTCCCCTACTAATCTTCAAAGAGTCTGCTCCGGGGCGACAATTCACAATCGTCATACACACTTTCACCAACCATGTGCTCTCTATGATGACTACAAGCGAAAACTCCCCATCAGTGCATTTTCTGATTACCTTGCTAAAATAGCACACTTTCAACTTTCTGTCAACATATTTAAGGATTAACTTGACGCAAATCCGAAACCTGCATATAATATTGAAAGAATCTTGAATTGTGAGATGAACACTATGAAACTGTCTTTAGTGGTACCATGTTTTAATGAAGCTGAGAATGTAGCTGAATTTCAGTCTGCTGTAATGCACGCCTTTGAAGGCTGCGGTTACGAATACGAGGTCATTTTTGTGGATGATGGCAGCAAGGATGCTACCCTTCATGAGCTGCGTAAGCTTCATGCTATGCAGGAATGTCCAGTAAAGGTCATCAGCTTTTCACGGAATTTCGGCAAAGAAGCGGCACTCTATGCAGGACTTAAGCATGTCGCGGGAGACTATGTTTCTCTCATCGACGCAGACCTGCAGCAGGATCCTGCCATTGTACGACAAATGGTGCAGATGCTGGAGGAGCAACCGGAATTTGATGTCGTGGCAGCCTATCAGGACCGCCGCCAAGAGGGAAAAGTTCTTTCTTTTTTAAAGAAAGCATTTTACTCCATTATCAACAAGCTCTCAGATATTACAATGAAATCCGATGCCAGCGACTTCCGTACCTTCCGCAGAAGTGTTGCAGACAGTATTGTTGATTTGAGTGAATGTCACCGTTTTTCCAAAGGCATTTTTGCCTGGGTTGGTTATAAGACTTGCTTTATCCCATACGTTGCACAGCCCCGTAAAGCCGGAAAAAGCAAGTGGAATTTCTGGACGCTGATGAACTATGCCATTGAAGGCATCATCGGCTACTCAACAAAGCCCCTGCGGATTGCAACTTTTTTGGGCGGTGCGACAGCCTTTGTTGCGTTGATCTACCTCGTTATCGTTGTACTGCAAAAGCTGATCGTCGGTATCGATATCCCCGGTTATGCTACCATTATCGTGCTGATCCTGCTGCTGGGCGGAATGCAATTATTCTGTATTGGTATCATCGGCGAGTATGTAGGCAGAACATTTGAACAAAGCAAGAATCGTCCTATCTATATTGCAAAAGAGATTCTTGAATAAAAAAATCCGGCCAATGGCCGGATTTTTACATATTTGCATGAACTTCGCGAAGCTTTTCCCGTATTGACAGCAAATCTTCAAATGTCTCAGGCCGCTTGGACAGATCTCGCAACAACGCAGAGGGATGATAGATAGCTGTCATCCATATGCCATTACGGCAGATCCAGGTTCCGTGTTCTCTCGTAATGCGATAATCGGGATCAATCAGTTTTTTGGCAGCGATCCTGCCAAGGCAAACGATTACTTTAGGCTCGATCAATGCAGCTTGATTCCTCAAATAACCGATGCATGCCTCCTGCTCCGTTTCCTCCGGGTCACGATTCTTAGGGGGACGGCATTTGACAATATTGGCAATGTAGCAATTCTTTCGGTTTAGGTCAATGATGGAAAGCATGTCATCCAGAAGATGTCCGGCAGCACCCACAAAAGGCTCTCCCTTCAGGTCCTCCTGTTCACCGGGGCCTTCGCCTACAAACAAAATGTCTGCATTTTTAAAACCTACTCCAAACACCACATTAGTGCGTGTTTGACACAAGCCGCATTTTTTACAGGTATGACAAGATTTCTCCAGTTCATCCCAATCCAGCATATTATCGACTCCTTCTGCGATCTCGTCTGTACCGCCTGCCTCTGTTATAATATTTTCTTCTCGCAACCCGGCTAAATCCTCTAAGGATCAAAATAAGAAGAACAAATCCGGCAATTACTGCCAAAGTAACCCATAGCACAGATTTGTCACTTTCTCCCTGCTTTTGATTGCCGTCAGCTACCGTTTTTTCCATAACATCCACACTGTTCATTGCATAAAGTTCCGTTTGTGCGACGCAGATATCCTCATACCAAATATCGACAAAAGCAAGAATGTCCCCCTTTTGTATGGGTGCCTCCAGGGTAATCTCTTCAGCATACTTAAAAGTCAGGTCACTTAGTTTTAAGGATTTAGGCAACACAGCATAAACAGCATTGGCAGGTCCTAACACAACGTCACTGTCACCATTGATAACATCCTGCTGTGCAAGAACCTGATCCTCACGGGTGACCATTGTCAACTGCAGATCGGAAAAGCCTTTGGACAGCATAGTCCTGGTTTCATCGTAACCGCCGAACACCTTAATAGACCGTCCGTTTTCATCCAATTGAGATTCAGAACCCAAGGTGATACAGATCAGCTCCATATTGCCCGATTGTGCCAATGTTGCAAGATGACGCAGACCGGCTTCCGTAACGCCGGTACGACCGCCAACGACCCGCGGATCATAGTATGCTGCAACTTCATCATAACTCATGAGGTAGTTTCCGGTGCTTAAATACCGTACATCAGACAAATTAGTAGCCGGAACAGTAAAATGTGTTGTGCAGAAAATTCTGCGGAATTCCTCATTCTTTAAAGCTGCGTCAAGAATTCTGGAAAGATCCCGTGCTGAGGAGTATTGTGCCGTATCATAAAGTCCGTGGACATTGGTGAAGTTGGTTTGTGTGCAGCCCAGGTCAGCAGCATAGGTGTTCATCAGGTCCACAAAAGCTTCCTGGCTGCCTGCAACATAGCAGGCAAGAACAGCTGCGGCATCGTTTGCAGAACTGACAAGCATACAATGCATAAGCTGCTCAACTGTCAGCACTTCACCGGGTACAAGATTGGAACTGGCTGCAGATGCCGAAATCCCTGTAAGAGCCTCTTCAGTCACCGTCACAGCATCAGACATATTCCCTTCCTCTGCCGCGATATAGCCGGTCATAATCTTTACCAGGCTGGAAGGCTCAACTTTTACATCTGGGTTATACGCATACATCAGTGTCTGACTATGGGTTTCATAAAGTACAATGGACGTCACATTATCCGCATACTTTTCGTCCCCTAAAAAAGTTTTAGCCGCATCCAACGACTTGCAGCCGTTAACGATCGTATTATCACTGCTAATTTCCGTCATCGCAGCCTGTACGGGCACAAAAAGGCAGGAGATGATACTGTAAAGTGCCAACAGTATTGCACAAATTTTTTTCATAAATATCCCTCAATATTTCATTACCGGACTTGTCCGGCAGAAAAAACTCGTGTATAATAATCTAAATTATAACAGCAATTCCCCATATAGTCAATCAGGGAGGTGAGCAGTATTATGAAAAAAGGGTTTTGGGTGCTTCCTATTGCCCTGCTGTCGTTTATCTTCCTGCTCATTGGCGTACTGATCGGTCGGTCAACCAGAGGTGATGATATCATTATTTCCTATGAAGCTGCTAATGTCGGTTCAACTGAGGTTTCGGCTGAATCTCCCGATGATACTAATATCGGTAAGGTGAATATCAATACGGCAACGGCTGACCAGTTGATGCTTATTCCAAACATCGGCGAAACCTTAGCCAAAAGGATCATTGAGTACCGGGAAGAAAACGGAGCGTTTTATACGGTCAATGAATTACTCTTTATTAACGGAATCAGCAACGCTCGTTTGGACAGCATCCGTGACTACATAACTTTAGGAGGATAATATGAAGATTCTTGTTGTAGATGATGAAGATCTGCTTGTAAAGGGTATACGCTTTAATTTACAAAATGACGGTTATGAAGTTATTACCGGCTCGAATGGTCTGCAGGCTGTTTCCCTTGTGCGGTCTGAAGCTCCGGACCTGGTCATTCTCGATGTGATGATGCCGGAGATGGATGGACTGACCGCATGCCGCGAGATCCGTCAGATCTCAGATGTACCGATTATCCTACTGACCGCTAAAGCCGAGGACATGGACAAGTTAATGGGTTTTGACCAAGGTGCTGACGACTATCTAACGAAACCATTTAACATTCTTGAACTGAAAGCAAGAATACGAGCTATGCTGCGGCGTTCTTCCATAAATGCTAAGGAAGCCTCTAACACCCTCAGTATCGGTTCAATAACCCTTGATCTGAATGCAAGAAACGCTTACCGTGCCGGTGAAATCGCTGATCTTACCGCCAAAGAATTTGATGTGATCGAGTTCCTGATGCGTAATCCCAACCGTGTTTATTCCCGTGAGGCTTTGCTGGATACGATTTGGGCATACGAATATCGCAGTGATATTCGTACCGTTGATGTACATATTCGCCGTCTGCGTGAAAAACTGGAGGAAAACCCTGCCGATCCGCAATATATTATGACGAAATGGGGCGTTGGCTATTACTTCCGAAAATAAATCTATGGAGCGAATCCATTACAGAAGCACACAATTTCGTTATGCACTAACATATGTTGTGGTTACCCTGGTCGTCCTGCTTCTACTGAATGTATACTCCTTTTCCATAAGCCAAGAGCTGTTCTTTAACAATAAGGAAAGCTCTATGATTGAACGTTGCCTGCTGACAGCCTCAGAGATTTCTGAGCTGGATGTCATCAATACCGCAACCGTTACTGAAGCTGTATCCACCATTGACAAGCCAAAAGTAAACAGGATCATCGTTACCGACCAAAACGGTTTAGCTATTTATGATTCAACTGTGCAGGAAAGCTCCGTAGGAAAATACATTCTTCTGCCAGAAGTGGTCCGTGCATTAGAAGGAAATGATGTTTTCAGCGGCACCTACCGTAACGGCTTATTACAGTCCCGTTCCGCTACACCTATATATTCTTACGGGACTTTGATCGGCTGTGTATACATGATGGAATACGACTCTGAACAGGGTGCATTGATTCAAACCCTGCAAAAAAACACCTTAACTATCACAGCTATATTAGAAATTGCTGTCATTATCTTCTCTTTGACTTTTTCCAGGGCCTTCACACGCCGGCTCAGGCGGATAATGGTTTCCATGCGTATTATTCGCAGCGGCGACTATTCCCATCAAGTAAAAATGGGTGGTCATGACGAATTGACAGTTCTTGGTGATGAGTTTAACGATTTGGTGGACCGGCTTAGAACATCTGAACAGAAGCGGAGCAATTTCGTTTCCGACGCATCTCATGAACTGAAAACGCCCTTGGCTTCCATCAAACTTCTTTCCGACTCCATACTGCAAAATGACATGGATATTGCGACTGTACGTGAATTTGTCGGTGATATAGGCAATGAAGCTGAAAGATTGAACCGAATGTCACAAAAGCTGCTTACATTGTCAAGAATTGAGACACAGGCTGACAGTGACTGCGAGATTGTCTATATAGCACCAACCGTTGAACGCGTAGTCCGTATGCTCTCTGCATTGTCCGCTGAAAATGATATTTCCATTGAAACAGACCTTGCCGATGATTGTCCTATTCTTATATTGGAGGATGATCTTTATCAAATTATCTTCAATCTTGTGGAGAATGGCATTAAGTACAACACGTGCGGCGGCAAACTGATGATCCGGATTCACCACGTTGAAGATAACGCGATCCTGCAGGTACAGGATACGGGCATGGGCATACCGGAAGATTCTCTGGAGCACATCTTTGAACGGTTTTATCGTGTAGATAAAGGCAGAGCCAGAAAGACCGGTGGCAGCGGTCTTGGCCTTTCTATTGTTCGCAACATGGTAGAACGCAACGGCGGCAGTATTCGTGCAGACAGTATCATCGGTCAGGGTTCTACTTTCACGGTCACCTTCCCTGCTTTCGATGTGGAGGACGAAGAATGAGAAAAATATTCTGTTTCATACTCCCTGTCATTATTATTCTGTCATTGTTGGGGTGCGGCAAAAAAGGAGATGATGCATCTGTTCCTGTGGAGGTTTTCTTCAGAAATGCTGCCGAAGTCTACAATAATGAGGAAGCCATCATTAAACCCGAAATTTGGGATTTTGATGGTTACGAAAATGATCTGCAAGGTTTTTTAAATCTGTATCTTCTGGGACCTGTAGCCGACGACAGCTTCTCTCCGTTTCCATCCGGTCTTCAGATCGTTGCAATTCAGCCCAATGAGGATCGTTTATGTATAACTTTGAACGATCCATATGATGAACTTACCGGACTGGATCTAACAATTGCAAGTGCTTGTTTGGCAAAAACCGTGATGGGACTCACAGGCTGTGATGTTGTAGAGATCACTAGTTTGAATGCAGCCAGTTCTATTGTCATGGATCGAGAAATCCTGCTTCTTTTGGATGACAGCAGCCCGAACCAATAATAATACCGGGTCTATCATTTTGCAAAATATAAACTGCGTTCTCCAGCTCCGCAAGATGCAGGAAAGGATCTTCACTGCATACAGGAAGAATGTTTTTTTCCTCGCTCTCTTTCCTTGCGGCAATAAAGTACATACCACCCGGCGGAATCTGTTTTATAGGAATTCGTGTGTTCAAAATGAAATTCCCACCCTCCGGAACACAAAGTCCTAGTTTTTTACTTTCTGTTCCACTCTTTACATGGATTTCATACATGCCCCTATGTTTGAAGTGGCAAACACATCGAAACCGATAATACAATCCTTGCTTTTCAACTTGTACCGTACCAACTCTTTCAGAGTTTAAAACGATCGGATAGTTTTGTAACACAAAAAATCCCCCCTTA
>JAZNZG010000186.1:0-2249 GCA_045594825.1 Faecousia sp.
GCAGGCCGAAAGCGAAATTGTCAGCAGCCACTGGCTGCCGTGCGAAATTGGATGTGACCACCAGCCACCGATACCGGGCAAAAATAATCGGGTAACGAATAAGGCAGGCCGAAAGCGAAATTGTCAGCAGCCACTGGCTGCTGGGATTTTGGTGGGAGTTTGGGGTGAAATGTTGGGACAAGGTCGGGATGAAATTTCATGGAATGTGTGATATAATGTCAGTGTAAAAAAGCAGGGAATACTGTGTTGGGGAGGAGCTTGGATCCTCCTTCTTTTATGGAGGTTTTTTATGGGGAACGGATCGACACGGGCAGCAACGCTGCCCCCGCAATAACGGAATATTGGGAGAGATTGCTATGGAGCTTACAGAACAAATCCGCAGGGAGCTCACCGCTATCGGGTTTGCCAACCCAAAAGACTATATGGCGATCTCCGGCGGCTCCCTGGAGCTGCGGGACTGGTCGGAGCTGTCACCGGAGCAGCTTGCGGCGGTGGCGTCGGTGGAGAAAACCTCCACCGGCCTGCGGCTGAAATTTTACGACAAAATGAAGGCTCTGGAGCTGCTGGGGAAGCTGTTGGGCCTGTTCGACGGCGGTCTGCCACGCCGGGAGGAAAACAATCTGCTGGAGGCTATCCTGGCTGCCAGCAGCGGGGAGGTGGAAACAGATGATCTACCGGAACTTCAGCAAACGCCAAATGCTGGCCATGACCTGGTGGAACAGACCCGGTCTTGACCGCTGCGACGGCATCCTCTGCGACGGTGCCATCCGCTCCGGTAAGACGGTTTGCATGACAGTGGGCTTCTTCTTGTGGAGCATGGCCTGCTTCGACAGGCAGGTGTTTGCCCTGTGCGGCAAAACCGTGTCCTCCTTAAGAAGAAATATCCTGGTGCATCTGCCCCAATGGCTGGGGAGCGTGGCGGAGATCCACGACAGCCGCAGCGAAAATAAGCTCACCGTCACAGACCCCAGCGGCAGAAAAAATACATACTACCTCTTCGGCGGTCAGGACGAAAGCTCTGCTGCCCTCATTCAGGGTATTACCCTGGCAGGCGTTCTGCTGGACGAGGCGGTGCTGATGCCCCGCTCCTTCCTGGAACAGGCCTGTGCCCGCTGCTCCGTGCCCGGGTCAAAGCTGTGGCTCAACTGCAATCCCCAGGGCCCGGAGCATTGGTTTTACAAGGAATGGGTGTGCCGCTGCCGGGAAAAGAATCTTCTGCACCTGCACTTTACCATGGACGATAATCCCGGCCTGGAGCCCTCCGTCCGGCAGCGGTACGACCGCATGTACACCGGCGTCTTTTACCGCAGGTTCATTCTGGGCCAGTGGTGTATGGCTGAGGGCCTGGTATACGATTTTTGCCGGGAGCGTCATGTGGTGCGGAATATGCCCCAGTCCGGACGGTACTTCATCTCCGTGGACTACGGTACACGAAATCCTTTCTCCGCAGGCCTGTGGTGCGTGGCTGAGGGTAAGGCTTGGCGGATCAAAGAGTTCTACCACAGCGGCAGGGATTCCGGGCGTATGCTCACCGATGAGGAATACTACCAAAAACTGGAGGAGCTGGCGGGAAATTACCCCGTGGAGCGGGTCATCGTGGACCCGTCGGCGTCCTCCTTTATCGCAGCTGTACGGCATCACGGAAAATTCCGGGTGCGGCGGGCCAAAAATGCCCTGCTGCCGGGAATACGCCTGGTGGCGGAATTTTTGCAGGCGGGACGGCTGCTGTTTGCGGAAGGCTGCCGGGATACCATCCGGGAGTTCGGCCTGTACCGCTGGGAAAATGACCGGGATGTGCCGGTGAAGGAGAACGATCACGCCATGGACGATGTGCGGTATTTTTGTGCAACGGTGCTGGGCAGGTTGTGAGGGGGAGATAAAAAACAGCCGATTTTTCTCTCACTCCGTCATTCCGAGTACCGCAGTTGCATGGGAATGACGGTGTTTTGCTGATGGCTTTTGCGGGCGACCAATGGTCGCCCCTACGAATGGCAACGAAACCTGCCCCGGCTTCCATATGCCCTCGTCAGAGCAGGCTAAAAGCGTAATTGTCAACAGCGACTCGCTGCCGTGCGAAATTGGATGTGACCACCAGCCACCGATACCGGGCAAAAATATAGGCGGGACAAAGTTCATGACCTTGATCTTGGTGATGCCGAGCATATTAAAGCCGAGCGCCATGATGATAAGCGAGCCAACACAGGTCATTTCGTTGACGATGGTTTCTGTGAGATACGGCTCGATGAAAG
>JAZNZG010000187.1:0-1675 GCA_045594825.1 Faecousia sp.
GCCAAGGGCGTGGAACTGGCTGACGCGGCTGAAAAGACTTGGGGCAACGCCCTGTATGCCTGCTTCGACCAAAAGGTGGAAGAAAAACTGATCCAGCCTACATTTATTACAATGTATCCGGTGGAAGTCAGCCCTCTGACCAAGCGTAGCCCCGAAGATGCCCGCCTGACCGAGCGTTTCGAATTGTTTATCTGCCACAGCGAGATCGCCAATGCCTACTCTGAACTGAACGACCCCGTCGACCAGCGTGGCCGTTTTATGAAGCAGGTGGAACAGCGTGAGCGCGGCGACGACGAGACCGAAATGCTGGACGAGGACTTCCTGAACGCCATGGAATACGGTATGCCTCCCACGGGCGGCATGGGTATCGGTGTTGACCGTACCGTCATGCTGCTGACCGGCTCCGATTCCATCCGCGAGGTTATCCTCTTCCCCACAATGAAGCCCACCAGCGAAGGCTAAAGCGAAAAACGCTAGAGCCGCAACGGGTTTTAGCATCGAGCAGTTACTTCAAATTACATCTTTACATCAAACTTACATCATTTGATGCAAAGACGAATGCGGAAATGGACAGTGCTCATAGAATAATCACAATGGCATCGGCAGAAAAGCCGATGCCATTGATTTTTTCGATGATCGCATTGATATAGGGTAACCACAAGAAACAAATACGAACATATGCACATTGCGAGTCATGTATTTTGCGTTTGAAATTGCAATCCCTCCCAAGCCATAAACGGCTTGAGAGGTTTTTTTAGTTACCAAGCAGTTTTGCAAGAAGATCCTTTAGTGTACTTTGTTCGCATTCTGTCAGAACTACAAACATGGATTCATCGCCACCATGGAAAAGGCGGTGACCGCATTTGGCCATCAGATCGGCAAGGCTACCGGCGGGAAATTCAGGATGGTGATGGCCGTGAATATGGTGCTTTCCCTCGCAATGACATTTATATTTTCCTTCGTGATGGCCGCAGTGCTTGCCTTCGTGATGGGAGTAGCACGCCCCTTTATGCGGGCCATGGTGATTGCTTTCGTGGTGAGTGTGGGCGTGTTCAAAATCGGTATTGGTTTTGTCGTTAAAGTAGGACTCACCCTTACCGCACTGCAGATTATTTCTGTCGCAGTGCTGAGAGCAGCCGGGGCATTTATTCATGTTTTCCATGGTAATTCTCCTTATCGTGATGATGTTTGTGATGCTTATGACGGTGGTGTTCCATAGGATACCGCTGTTCCCAGTCCGTCAACAGTTTTGCAAGTAGGGTGCGGAGTTGCTCCTGCTCCTCGACAGATAGTGCCTGAAAAGGATCAGATGATTCTCCATTAGGTTCAGCCAGAATTGATTGACCTTCTTCGGTCAACTGTACCTTGATGCTGCGGCGGTCTTGTTCATCTTTTTCCCGGATCACAAGACCTTTTCGTTCCAGCTTCATCAGCAGCTCGCTGACGGATGCGGGTTGGATTCCCAGAGCTTCAGACAGTTCTTTCTGGGTGATACCGGGCTGCCCGGCGATCACGGAGAGGACACCTTCCTGTCCTCTCTTTTTGCCGCCGATACGGTGTGCCAGATAGTGTCCACAGCGGTCCAGAAGACTGCCGAGGCTGTCGTCATAGGTATGATGCTTATACTTCACATGATATTCTTTCATGGTATTACCTCCTGTCTTTGATGATAAGG
>JAZNZG010000188.1:0-7478 GCA_045594825.1 Faecousia sp.
AAGATGTATGTTGGCAACTACGACTTCTGGTACGAGTCCTCTCAGATGGTACAGGCAATGATCCGCAATAAGAACAAGCGGAACCAGGAAAAGATTGAAGAACTCCAGCTGTTCATTCAGCGTTTCTCTGCCAACAAGGCAAAAGCAAAGCAGGCTACCGCCCGGAGAAAGCTGCTGGACAAGCTTACTGTGGAAGAAATGCCCTGTTCCACCCGTCGTTATCCTTTCGTCGGATTCCATCCCGAACGGGAGCTGGGTAAGGATATCCTCACTGTTAAAGATGTATCCGTCACCGTGGACGGTGTAAAGCTTTTGGACAAGGTCTACTTCTCCGTAGGCCGTACTGACAAGATCGCCTTTGTGGGTGAAAACGAGCTGGCACAGACCGCCTTGTTCCAGATCCTCATGGGTGAGCTGGAGCCGGACGAGGGCAGCATCAAGTGGGGCATCTCCACTTCCCAAAGCTATCTTCCCAAGGATAACTCCTCATATTTTGACGGCAACAAAATGGAACTGGTGGACTGGCTGCGTCAGTACTCTGTGAAGAAGGACGATGTGTACCTCCGGGGTTTCCTGGGACGGATGCTTTTCTCCGGAGAAGATGCTTTCAAACCGGTGGATGTGTTGTCCGGCGGCGAAAAGGTTCGCTGCATGCTGTCCAAGATGATGCTCAGCGGTGCAAACGTGGTACTGCTGGACCAACCCACAAACCATTTGGATATGGAGTCCATTCAAGCTGTAAACAAAGGATTGGAGGCCTTTAACGGTGTTGTGCTGCTGGCTTCCCATGACCATGAGCTGTTAACCTCTGTATGTAACCGTGTCATCGCGTTCCAGCCCGACGGCACCATTGTTGACCGTTACGGCACATACGACGATTATCTGGAATGGCTGGCACAGCAGAAAGGAAATGTATAATGGAAAAGATCTTAGATATTATTTCTTCCAAGATGCAACAGGCCTTTGCCGATGCAGGCTATGACCCCTCCTACGGCAGGGTCACCGTTTCCAATCGGCCTGACCTGTGTGAATACCAGTGCAACGGTGCTTTGGCTGCCGCCAAAGTATACAAATGTGCCCCTATTCAGATCGCCAATGCCGTAGCTGAAAAGCTGTGTGCCGCGGATTTCTCCATGATTGATGCGGTGATGCCCGGCTTTATCAATTTAAAGCTGTCTGATGGTTTCCTGCAGAACTATCTGGAGGGTATGCGTACCGCCGAAGACTTCGGCGTACAGAAGATCGGTACTGGCAAGACCGCTGTGGTGGACTACGGCGGAGCCAATGTTGCCAAGCCTCTGCACATCGGCCATCTGCGTCCTGCCATTATCGGCGAGGCACTGAAGCGGCTGCACAAGTTTATGGGCTACAACACCATCGGTGATGTACACCTGGGTGACTGGGGTCTGCAGATGGGTCTGATCATCGCAGAGCTGCAGGAGCGTCAGCCGGATCTTCCCTACTTTGATCCCAACTTTACCGGCGAATACCCCGCCCAGTCTCCCTTTACTTTGGCTGAGCTGGAGGAGTTGTATCCCACTGCTTCTTCCAAAAAGTCCGATCCCGTATTTGCCGAAAAGGCACACATCGCCACTTATGAGCTGCAGCAGGGCCGTCGTGGTTACCGGGCAATCTGGGACCACATTATGGGCGTTTCCCTTCCCGACCTGCGGCGGATCTACGGTATTTTAAATGTTTACTTTGAAAAGTGGCTGGGAGAAAGCGATGCCGACCCCTACATTCCCAGCATGATTGAAGATCTGAAGGCCAGAGGCTTCGCCGTTCAATCTGAAGGTGCATGGGTTATTCCCGTTGCTGAGGAGACCGACAAAAAGGAGGTTCCTCCCTGTATTTTGGTGAAGTCCGATGGCTCTGCCATCTACGCCACTACGGATCTTGCCACCATGGTACAGCGGATGCAGGACTGGAATCCCGATAAGATGCTTTATGTCACCGACAAGCGGCAGAATCTACACTTTGAACAGATCTTCCGTGCTGCCAGAAAGAGTGGTATTATCCACGATACCACGGAAATGGAGCATGTAGGTCACGGCACTATGAACGGCAAGGACGGTAAGCCCTTCAAGACCCGTGATGGCGGTGTTCTGCGTTTGGAGCAGCTCATTACCGATATGACCGACTTTGTCCGCGGCAAGGTTGAGGAAAACAAGATCGTATCCAGCGAAGAGGTGGAGGAAACAACCGCCAAGATCGCTTTGGCAGCACTGAAATACGGCGATCTCAGCAACCAGCCCACCAAGGACTACAATTTCGATTTGGAGCGGTTTGCTGCCTTTGAAGGCAATACAGGCCCCTACATTCTCTATACCATCGTCCGCATTAAATCCATTTTGGCACGATACGGTGCATGGGAGCATCTGCCTATTCAGCCTGCTGCCAATTCCTATGCCAAGGATTTGATGCTGGTCATTACCAGGCTGGGTCCTGCTTTGGAAAATGCTCTGAAGACATCCTCACCCAACCTGATCTGTGCGTATATCTATGAACTTGCCGGTGCAGTCAACAAATTCTACCATGAGACCCGGATCCTAACCGAAGAGGATAAGGATCTGCAGGCAGGATACATTGCACTCATCGCTCTTGCAAAGAATGTTTTGGAGCTGTGTATCGACCTGCTGGGCTTCTCTGCTCCGAAAAAAATGTAAGCGAATACCTCAAAACAACAATCTCCCCGGCCTGCATTTGCAGGCCGGGGAGATTTGCGTTATTTCAGTTCCCAGAGTTTGATCTGGCTGGATTTTTCATACAGCCGCAGATAGCTGTCATAGCGGGTCTTTTCGATGGCCCCAGCCTCCACCGCCTCACGGACGGCACAGCCGGGTTCCTGACGGTGAGAGCAATCATGGAACTGGCAGTGACCCAAATAAGGGGCCAGATCCGGAAATGCGTACTGGAGATTTTCCTTCAGTATCACATCCATCTGCTCCGTGTCGAAGGAAGCGAAGCCCGGAGTATCTGCCACATATGTGTCCTCCTCCAGCCGGTATAGCTCCACATGACGGGTGGTATGGCGACCACGCCCCAGCTTATTGGAAACCGCACCGGTGGCAAGGTTTAGCTCCGGACACAAGCGGTTGAGCATGCTGCTCTTGCCCACACCGGTATTGCCGGTAAAGGCGGTGAGCTTGCCTTTCAAAAGCTGCCGCAGCTCTTCCACACCCTCGCCGGTCTCAGCACTGGCACGGATCACAGGAAAGCCTGCGTTGCGGTAAATCCGCACCAGATCATTGGCAGGATCCAGGTCACACTTGTTGACACACAGGATCACCTGCACTTCCTGGTCACCGGCAATTGCAGCCACACGGTCAATGAGGAATGGCTCTGTCACCGGATTGACATTGGCAGCAAAGACCACCAAGGCATCCACATTGGCAACCGCCGGACGGATGAACCGGTTCCGCCTTGGGAGGATCTTTTCCACCATGCCTTTTCCCTGCTCCACGGTGATCTCCACCATATCGCCGGTCAGGGGTGTTTCATGCTCCCGCCGCAGGCTGCCACGACCACGGCAGGTAACCAGGCCCTCCGGTGTCTGGACATCATAAAATCCGCTTAGGGAACGAAGGATGCGTCCTGTTTGCCTGTTCATCATCACGCAAATTCCACCCACTGTTCCCAGTTTTCTGTTCCGTTGATGATAATTACATAATTCAGGGAGCCTGTTCCGGTCTGATCCTCCAGGATCACTTCTTCGGTACCGGCCTCTACTGTTCCGCTGAACACCAGTTCCGTTTCACAGTATATCTCCACTGTGCAGGATTCTACCGTTGCGTAACCGTTCAGGTCAATGGTCACATCCTTGGTCACCTCAGGAGGCTCAGTGGGTTCCGGTCCCTTGGATACTGTCAAAGTGACAACTTTGGTGATCTCCACCAGAGAGCTTCCTTCCTCGGATTGTGCCAGTACGGTGTTTTCTTCCTTATCACTATATTCGTATTCGATCTTGGGTGTACCGAAGCCGGCATACTCCAGCAGACTTTTGGCAGTTTCCAGATCCTTATCCACCAGATCCGGCATTTGTGCCGTTTCAGGTCCCTTGCTGATGTATAGTGTTACCTTCTGTCCGGTCTGCAATTCTTCGCCACGCTCCGGGTCTGTGCTGACCACATTGCCAGCTATGATCTCAGAATCGAACACTTCTTCTGTGACGATGTCCAGCTTCAGGTTCTGATTGTTCAGTCTGTTGATGGCTGTGGTTTCGTCAATGTCCAAAATATTGGGCATCAATCCGTTTTTGATCTCCATGCCAAGGCTGATGTACAGGGTCACTTCCTGTCCGCCCTCCAGGCTGCCGCCAAAAGCAGGATCTGTATGGATAACCTTTCCTGCCTCTATCTCATCGTTGTACTCCTGTTCGATCCGCACCTGCAGATCCATATCCAAGCGGTCCAGGTAGGATTCTGCGGATTCCTGTGTATAACCCGTCAGGTCACTCATAGTGCCACTCTTTGGTTCCTTGCCAAGGCTGACGGTAACAAACACCATTCGGCCCGGCTCTACCTTCGTCCCGCTCTCCGGATCCTGTGCCAAAATTGTACCGGCAGGCACAACATCATCATAGACCTCTTCCAAAAGTTTGATCTGTATATCCGGATATTCCTCCAGTTCGTAATAGTCCTGACCGATCAGCTTAGGGATCTCTACCAAGTTGGTTTCCGAATTGCCTCCAAGCCAAAGGATCAAAACAATGACAATGGACAGGACTGCCACGATTGCACAGATAATGATGGCAATAATTGCTATACGGTTGCGGGATGCCTCTTCCTCTTCCCTGCGGCGTTGTGCCTCTTGACTGCGTTGGTTTGAAGTCCGTCTGGGCGGAGTGCTTCCGGTGCTCCGTGCTGCAGTTCCGGCTGTTTTCTGACCACCGGTCTTGCTTGCGGCTCTCGCTGCTGCCCGTTCTGCGGCAGATCTGGTTGTGGAAGCAGTGCCTGCAACAGCTGCGGAAGATTTGGATATAGCGATCACTGCATCGATGGGCGGGATATTGTAGTCAAAAAGGATCGTGGGATCCTTCCGGAAATCATCCATGTCCACCAGCATTTGGGCAGCACTGGTATACCGGTCGGCAATCTCCAGGGCCATGGCCTTCATGATGATCTGCTCCAGGCCGCCGGGAATGTTGGGATTCAGGGTGGAAGGCATAGGTGCACCACCGTTGATGTGCTGAATTGCAACAGATACGGGAGAGTCACCGTCAAAGGGCGGTCTGCCGGTCATCATTTCATACATAACGACACCCAAAGAATAGATGTCGGAACGGTTATCCACACGGCCGCCCTTAGCCTGTTCAGGAGAAATATAATGCACAGAGCCCAAAGCTTCCTTGGTCAATGTATTACCCTGGGACATCATTCTGGCAATACCGAAGTCTGTAACTTTCACAGATCCGTTTTTCAGCACCATCACATTGTGGGGCTTAATGTCCCGGTGGACGATACCACGGCTGTGGGCATGCTCCAAAGCCTTTGCGATCTGCATGGCAAAGTGCAGGGTCTCTTTCCAGTTCAGGACACCCTTGTTTTCCATGTACTGCTTCAACGTGATCCCCTCGATCAGCTCCATAACGATATAGTCCGCCTCCAGAGAAACCGAGGTAGACACATCGTACACAGACACGATGTTAGGATGGCTGAGCATGGCAACCGCCTGGCTTTCCGCACGGAAACGGCTGCGGAAATCTTCATCCTCCAGATAGTCACTCTTCAATATCTTGATGGCCACAAGACGGTTTAGCCTGTGGCAGCGTGCTTTATAAACAACCGCCATGCCGCCGTTACCGATGACTTCCAAAATCTCGTAACGGTTATCCAGCAGCCGGCCTATATACTTATCCATAAAAATTTACTCCTTTCGACACCGGATCAAATCTCCACCAAAACACTTGTAACATTATCCGGTGCACCGCGGTTCTTGGCAATTTCCAAAAGCCGCTCACAGCATTGCTGCTTGTCTTGTCCGTAGACTACTTCGAACAGGATCTCCTGCTCATCGATGATGTTACTCAAACCATCGCTGCACAGCAGCAGGCAATCGCCCCGCTCCAGCTTGCGATGGAATATATCGCCTTTTACCACCGGTTCTGTGCCGATGGCACGGGTAATCAGGTTTTTGCCCGGATACATTCTTGCCTGTTCCGGAGTCATTTCACCTCTGGTCACCATCATTTGCACCAAAGAGTGATCCACCGTAAGCTGGCTGATGCCGTCACGGTCAATACAATATGCACGGCTGTCTCCAACATTGACAACGGTTACCGTTTTTCCATGTACAAGGGCTGCCACCAATGTGGTGCCCATTCCGGTGAAATCCTCAAACTGCTTGGACTGGTCATAGACTGTAAAGTTGGCCAGTTTCACCGCATTGAACAGCATTCTGTCCAGTTGCTCCCGATCCATGCCGGAAGTCCAGGTCTGCTTGATCTCCTGCAAAAACACATCTGCCGCCAAAGTGCTGGCAATATTACCGGATTTTGCTCCGCCCATACCGTCACACACCACACACAGCAGTGTATGCTTATCCAGTTCCTCGATCACAAAGGCATCCTGGTTCTGGCTGCGGGCACATCCCGGGTCAGTCAACCCCCAATACTTCATTTGGTTTCACTCCTTTCGCGGTAATGCCTTCCGTTTTTCAGAAGGTCGCATTTTCCTTGGTGTATTTTCGGCGAAGCTGACCGCAGGACGCGTCAATATCGCCGCCCAATGTACGCCGTACCGTTGCCGGTACACCGCCATCTTCCAGAATTTTCTGGAACCGTGCCACAGCCTGCTTGGTGCTGGGCTTCAGGGGACTTTCTTCCACATGATTCAGCGGGATCAGATTCAAATGGGAGGGCAGACCCTTCAGCCGCTTCAAAAGCATTCTGGCATCCTCCTCACGGTCGTTGACACCGTCGATCATGGCATATTCAAAAGAGATCCGGCGACTGGTCTGAGCATAATATCTGCGGCAGGCTGCCAGCAGTTCCTCGGTGGGATACGCTTTGTTCACCGGCATAATGGTGTTGCGAATTTCGTCGGTGGGTGCATGCAGGGACACGGACAAGGTCAGCTGCAACTTCTTTTCTGCCAGCTCGTCGATCTTCGGCACAAGGCCGCAGGTGGACAGGCTGATATGCCGCATGGAGATGTTCATGCCATCGGCACTGTTTACCAGTTCCAAAAAACGCAGCACATTTTCAAAGTTGTCCAACGGCTCACCGATACCCATCAGCACGATGTGACCAATGGGCAGACCGGAATCCACCTGCGTGTAAAGCACCTGGTCCAGTATTTCGTAAGGCTCCAGTTTCCGCACCAGGCCACCCAATGTGGATGCACAAAATGCACAGCCCATGCGGCAGCCCACTTCCGTGGAGATGCAGACGGTGTTACCATAATTGTAGCGCATCAGAACGGTTTCCACGCAGTTGCCGTCAGAGAGCTTCCACAGGTATTTGATGGTGCCATCTTTCT
>JAZNZG010000189.1:0-15419 GCA_045594825.1 Faecousia sp.
GCGATCATGTTCTGCAGCTGGGAAACCTGAGTGGGGATGTCGTTAGCAGCGTACTGCAGGTCGACGGAGTAGCCAGCCTCTTCCAGCTTAGCCTTCATGTTGTCGCCGTCCTGAACCCAACGCTGCAGGTCCTTAGTGGGCATTGCGACACCGATCAGGTTGGAGCCTTCATCAGCTGCGGGAGCGTCAGCCTCGGGAGCATCAGCTACGGGAGCGTCAGCAACAGGAGCATCAGCAACGGGAGCATCGTTGTTGCCGCAAGCAACCAGGCCGATAACCATGACCAGAGCCAGCAGCAAAGCAATCAGTTTCTTCATGTTTCATTCTCCTTAAAAGATTATTTTTGGCAGGGCAGATACCCCACCAACAGTTAAATTCTACTCAATTTTCCCGGACATGTCAATTATTCTGTTGAATGGACTTGCTTTTTTTGGAGGTTTTACTATTTGACAGCAGATGTTTTTGTGCAGGATATACAAGTAAATAACGGAAAAACTGGAGAAATTTAACTAAATATTTATATAAATATTTAACTAAATTTTTAGTTGCTTTTTTTGCCTTATACATTATATAATAGATTCATAAATAAGTAGGGGAGGCATGGGCTATGGCGGGTATTACTGCAAAGGAAATCGCAAGAAAATTGAACATCTCACCGTCGGCTGTATCTTTGGCTTTAAACGGCAAGCCCGGCATCAGTGAAAAGACCCGGAATCTGGTGCTGGAGACCGCTATGCAGATGGGGTATGCCAAGTCCGAGCCTGCAGGTTCTTTCCATACCGGCAAGACCATTTGCTATATCCGTTACGGAGGCACCGTCATTAAGGCGGCGGAGTACAGCTCCTTTTCTTCTTTTGTGCTTAGGGGCGTGGAGGCCCGGGCGACCGAACTGGGCTACAACACCCAGGTGCGTTACCTCAATGCCGGAGATATTTACAACCGCCAAAGCGTGGAATTTATCCGCCAGGCTGCGGGTGTGGTCTTTTTGGGTACGGATCTGACACCGAATCAGATGCAGGAAATGGAATACTTCTTTGCCCAGCTGGATAACTGTCCTGTGGTGATCGTGGATAACTTCCTGCTCAGCGATCGGGTGGATTGCATCGGCAACGACAGCTTCGGCGGTGCCAAAATGGCCGGTGAATATCTGCTCCGCCAGGGGCATAAACGCATCGGCTATGTGAAGGGCCGGCAGCGGATCCTGAACTTCCATGACCGGGAGCAGGGCATTCGCACAGCTGTGCACAACGAAGGCCTGGAGCTGGCAGCGGCCATTGAGGTGGATGTGTCCTCGGAGGGTGCTTTCCGGGATTTCGACAAATGGCTGGAGGAGCACAGGGAACTGCCCCAGGCTCTGTATGTGGAAAACGACATCATCGCAGCCGCGGTGATCCGGGCTTTGAAGTACCGGGGCTACCGGGTGCCGGAGGATGTTTCCGTCATCGGCTTTGACGACATCCCTATGAGCGAAATGCTGGATCCGCCCCTGAGCACGATACGCCTTGCCAAGGCGGAGCTGGGTACCATCGCCATGGACCACCTGCACCACCGGATCACAAATGGTCAGGTGCCCCACCGAATGTCGGATATCCACTTGATGAAAACCATACTGACTACCCGGCTGGTCCCCAGAGGCAGTGTCCGGTAGCAAAAAACCGCCCACGGATCTTTTTTCCGCGGGCGGTTATGTTATTTACCTGCTTGCTGCAGCTTTTTGTAGACTGCCTGGTGGGCGGGCATCCGGTCATACCGGGGGAAGAGAAAGTTCATTCGCTTGGCAAGGGCCTTTGCATACATGCTGTTTATATATGGTATCAGTGCCTCGATAAAGACCATATTGGCATACATGAACCAATAGCTTTCCGCTTCCCGGTTGTGGGCAGGAGCTTCGATCAGAAAGCTGGCCACTTCGTTGGCTTCCTCCGGGGAAGGACAGGTGGCGGCAAAGGCTTCCACCCAGTTTTTTACGGCGTGATAAAACGCCTCATGGCAGGGGTCTTTTTTGGGATCATCTCCAAATCCCATGATGCCGTCAAAAAAATGGGCCTTTTGCCGAAGGTCGGTGACCTTCTGATGATATTCCGCATACAGGGTCTTAAGTTGCTCCATAGTGATTCTCCTTTCGCTCTACATGGCGGGAAGCTATGTGTAGAAGTGAACTTTTATGCCTGTTCAAAAAATTCTTATTTATCGTATTTTTTTAGGGACAGGTTTTAAAGCACATCTTCTGTCTTTTGCTGTTTTTTCTTCAGGGTTTCATTGAGCTTGGCCGTATTTCTTTTGAGTATGGAATAAATGATCGCCCAGATCACCAAATAACCAACAACAAAAATACCTGAAAAAACAAAAATCGGAGTCGCACCCCATTCCAGCCAGTCGTTGAGCAGAAAAGTGCCTAAATAGCTGACATATAAAACACCGCCGTGGATCAAGATTGCCGCCATCAGAGGCAGACGCTCAATCTGATAAAGGGCATTCATGCCGCCGGCGATAAAGGCCAGGGCGGTTAGTGAAAATATGCCAATGCTGACTTCCTTTATGGACAGAGCTTCTACGCCGGCAGATGTTTGCAATATCAGATATAAGATCGCCAAAACCACCGGGCCTATGCCGCAAGCGATCAGACCACGATGTAAAAACTCCGAAACAAACTTTTTCATACCCCTTCATACCTCCTTCGGATTTCCGCAAAACAACGTCTGGAAACATATTCCCGGTATCCGCATTGGAATACCGCATCCACACCGCCGCTGAATACTGCATCAAACTGGGCAATGCGATGTTCGTTGGCAAGAGTGGATTTATTGATGCGAATAAAATATGAAGGTAAAATATCCTCTAAATCACGAAGCCTGTCTTGAATACGATAGTGGTCCCCTTTTGTATCGATGGCAATCACTTTTCTGTCAATTATGGTAATACATTCGATCTCGCTGAATGCCAGCCTCCGCATCCGGTCGCCGCTGTAACCCATAATGCAATCATGACCGGAATAGCTGTAGACAAGATTTTCGATCTTTTGCGTCAAAGAGGAAGGTGCATGAACGACCGCAACGATTTCTTCCTCTGCATTTTTGTCGATAATGAGCTTGTATTTCATCGCCTCAAATCCTTACTGTCTTTTCATTTGCCTGAGGAAGCACAGCACAGCCGCCGCAGTTGTGATCGCAGCGTACAGGAGGACCGGCAGAATGTGAGCTGCTGCATCTTCAAAGCTGCCGCAAAATAACGCCTTTTCCATCTGTGCTGCATGAACAAAAGGAAGTGCGTTGGCAATCTTTTCAAAAAAGCCTCCTACAAGCTTTAAATCAAACCAAACGCCGGAAAGCCATGCAGACAGATTGGTAAGCAAAGCACCGCAAAGGCCGCCAACCTGTTTTACTCCAAAAACACTGCCGCATAAAAGCCCCAAAGCGATATTGAAAACGGCCATAGGGATGAGCCCAAGGATAGCATACATGATATTTATGCTAACAGTCAAGCCCAAAGATATTGCAACCAGATAGCAGATCATAGCCTGTCCCAGAGCAATGGGGAGGATCGGGAGCATATAGCCCAGGATAAAGTCGAGCCCTGTAAGGGGCGTGGTGTACAGTCTTTGCAAGAGGTCGGTTTCCCGGTCTTTGGCGATCAGCGTTGCGGAAAACAGGGTCATAAAGGACAGCCCGAATACAGTAATACCCGGAGTCAGTGTATCGATTTCAAAAAGGGGCACCGGAATATTGGACTGCAGGCTGCTCAGCAGCACCAGCAAAACCAAAGGGAAGCCCAAACCAAAGCCAAGATTGAGGGGGTCACGCAGGATCTCTTTGGTGCATCTTTTGGCAAATGTCATCATTTTCATATTTACCCCGCTTTCACAATAGAAACGAAAGCTGTTTCAAAATCATTGGTGCCGGCTTTTTGCTTCAATTCCTCTGCCGTTCCTGCTGCAAGAAGATGCCCGCTCTTCATAATGCCGATCCGGTCAGAAAGGGCTTCCGCTTCTTCCATATAATGCGTTGTCATAATGATGGTGGTCTTGCCTTTCAATGTGCGGATCATATCCCAAAGGTCGTGCCTTGCAAGGACATCCAGGCCCAGGGTAGGCTCGTCCAGAAAGAGGATCTGCGGCTCACAGATCAGTGCCATGGCGATGCTGACCCGTCGCTGCCAACCACCGGACAGCTTGCCTGCTTTTCTTTTAAGCACGCTGTCCAGGGCAAACTGATCAGAAAGCTCCTGTATCTTAGCTTTTGCTTTTTCTTTGGAGAACCTGTGAATGCCGCAGATCAGCTCCAGATTCTCTTGCACAGAAAGATTCGGAGCAACAGCGGTCTGCTGAGGTGATACGCCGATCAACCCCTTTACCCGGTGCGGCTCCCGGATAATGCTGTAACCGCCTACAATCGCCTCTCCGCCGGTGGGCTTTGTCAGACCGGAAAGCATTTTGATCACTGTGGTCTTTCCGGCACCGTTGACACCTAACAGCGAAAACAATTCGCCTTGCCGAATATCTAAATCAAGCTTGTCTACGGCAGTCAGATTTTTGTATCGCTTGACTAACTGTGTTGTTTTAATTGCCAGCATCTGCATGCTCCTCCTGTTCAAGTTTGCTTGACGGCTTCATCATAGCAGATCAAAAAGGGGGGAATGTTGATTTTTGCTTATTCGGTCATTTTCGGTGTCTCATCGGTTATGGAAGCCGCAGCGTGCTCCGGATAAATCAAAAAGACCCACAAGCTCTGCCTTTTTTGCGGATGTTCATGCAATTTTGGTAATAGCTTTTGCAAAGGGAAAAAAGTATAATATAATGTAGTTCCAACAGGGAAGCCTTTGCGAAAGCTATGATCATAAGGAGCAATTGCTTAAGCTGGGATTCCCTGCTGCAAAAAATATCAGCATCATATCCATCGCACAGAAAGCACCCCGGGCTACCATCGCTGCCCTTGCCGGAAAACTGGGAGGACTGAAGGGCATCAGCCTAAAGACCGCGTATTCCGGTGTGATCAACACAGATGAAAAGAGGTAAAAGTATGAATAAGAAAATTCGCTGGATCACAGAAACTGCCGTTATGCTGGCTCTGCTCGTTGCACTTCAGGCATTGACCAAGGGCTTCGGCCAGTTCGTCACCGGCTCCTGCGTCAATGCGGTTCTTGCTGTTTCCGCTTTGGTGGGAGGCCTGGGCTGCGGCATCACCGTGGCACTGATCTCTCCGGTTTTGGCGTTTTTGTTTGGTATTGCCCCTCAGATCCTCACCGTTCCTGCCATTATGGTGGGCAACACCGTGTATGTGGTGCTGCTTTCCCTGCTGGCGGATAAGGACGGGAAGAAGCTCATCAAACAGATTATTGCATGGATCGTTGCTGCCGCTGCCAAGTTTGCGGCTTTGTATGTTATCGTGGTGGGCTTGATCTGTGGCGTGCTGGCAGAATCCTTGCTGGCAGCAGGCACTTTGAAAGAGCCTATGCTTACGGCACTGCCTGCCACATTCAGCTGGCCCCAGCTGGTAACGGCCCTCGTTGGTGGTGCCGTGGCACTGCTCGTTGTGCCTGTTCTGCGTAAGGCTTTGCATAAATAAATGGAAAACAGGCAAGAAAATTTGATTGCAAATGTGGTGTCCGGATGGTATGCTGAAAAGGTAAATATACTGGCACCGCCAGAAAAGGAGGACCCCTATGGAGAAACATTTTGATGTGATTGTGGTGGGTGCGGGCAACGGTGGCCTGGCTGCCGCGGCCAACACAGCAAAAGCCGGACTGAAGACGCTTCTTTTGGAAAAGCACAACATTCCCGGCGGCTGTGCCACCAGTTTCCGCAGAGGCCGTTTTGAATTTGAGCCCAGCCTGCATGAGCTGTGCAGCGTAGGCACTGCTGACCGGCCCGACCAGGTTTACAAGGTCTTTGATGACCTGGGTGCAAAACCCAACTGGTGCTATGAGACCGGACACCTGTTCCGTGCCATTGTCAAAGGGGAAGAGGGCTATGATGTACGGCTCAGTGCCGGTATCGAGGCGTTTTGTGACAGCGTGGATGCTGCCGTTCCCGGCTGCCGGGAAAATGTCAAGGCCTTTGTAATGCTCAAGCAGAAGATCGACGCGGCCATCGCGTACATTTATGAAATGAAGGGCAAGCCCAAGGGACTGACCATGCTTTTGAAGCATGCTGACTTCATGCGTGTGGCAGGTCACAGCGTGGAGGAGGTCATGACCGCCCTGGGCATCCCGAAAAAAGCACAGAACATGATCTGCACCTACTGGGGCTACCTGGGCGTTCCCACGGATGAACTGAACTGCATGCATTTTCTGAACATGCTCTACGGCTACATGGTGGACGGTGCGGCCATGCCCAAGCACCGCAGCCATGAACTGAGCCTGTCCCTTATCGATGTGATCCAAAAGCATGGCGGTGAGGTTTGGTACAACAGTGAGGTCACCGAATTTTTGTATAACGAGGACGGCAGCGTGGCCGGTGTGGTGGCAAACGGTGAAAAGCTGTACGCAAAGGAAGTAATTTCCAATGTGATCCCCCACAATGTGTTTAATATGAGCCGTCAGGACAAGATCCCGGAGCAGAACCTGAAGCTGGCCAATGCCCGTGAGTTCGGCATTTCAGTAGCTACCATTTATTTGGGTCTGGACTGCACTGCCGAGGAGCTGGGCATGAAGGATTACACCGTATTCATCATGGGTCATCCCGATCCCCGCACCCAGTATAATACCCGCCTGGAGGACGGCATGTACATTGTCAACTGCCTGAACAATGTGATTCCCGATTCCTCTCCCGCAGGCACCTGCACCCTGTTCTTTACCATGCCTGTTTTCGGCGGGGATGTTCCCAAGGACCTGAAGCCGGAGGACTACAAGAAATATAAGAACGAGCTGGCAAAGAAGTATATTGAGGATGCGGAAAAGACCCTGGGTATTTCCATCATGCCTCATATTGAAGAGATCAGCGTGGCAACGCCTGTGACCTTCGCCCGGTATTTGGGCACGCCCGAAGGCACGATTTACGGCTATAAGCTCTCCGGCTGGGACAATCTGATGGCCCGTATCGCTGCTGAGAAGGCAGACTACGCCATTCCTGGCCTGAGCTTCTGCGGCGGACACTACATCCGCGGTGACGGTTATAGCTGTGCATATATCATGGGCGACACACAAGGCAAGAAGGTTGCCAAGAAACTGAAAGGAGGGGTTTGATTATGGCAAGACCCAAGCTATGGAAACTCAATCCCATGGATTTCACCAAAATGACGCCCACCCGTCAGGCAAAGATCGAAGCGGCTCCTGCCAGGGAATTGCCGGCGGTGGATTCCTATAAGCCCAACCAGATCGCCAAGGCACTGCACCCCGGTGTGCAGCATGTAAAAGTGACGAAAATAGAGGAAGAGGCTTCCGGCTGCAAGCGGTATTACCTGGCTCCCAACGCAGAGAAGGGAACAAATGCTTTGGCCTGGTTCAGTGCAGGTCAGTATCTGTCCGTAAGTCTTCAGATCGGCCCCATGAGGCTGACCCGGCCTTATTCCATCGCCTCCTCCCCCAGAGAAGCTTTGGAAGGCATCTATATGCTCACCATCCAGCGGGTGGAGGGCGGCATCGCATCCCAGTACATTCACGATAACTGGCAGGTGGGAACAGAAGTAACGGTATCCGAGCCCCTGGGCAACTTCACCTACGAGCCTCTGCGGGATGCCGGAACTGTGGTTGCCGTGGTAGGCGGCAGCAGCATCACACCTTTCCGGTCCCTGGCCAAGGCCATTGCCGACGGCGATGAGGATGCAGACCTTGTGCTGCTGTACGGCTCCCGCACACTGGAAGACACCATCTTCCAGAAGGATCTGAAGGAACTGGAGTCTGCCTGCAGCCGTATCAAAGTGGTGAATGTATTCAGCCATGAAGAGCGGGAAGGCTGCGAACATGGCTTTATCACCGCGGAGCTGATCAAAAAGTATGCACCGGCAGGGGAGTACTCCCTGTTTGTGTGCGGCCCTCAGGCCATGCGTCAGTTTGTGGATAAGCAGATCCAAACGCTGGGACTGCGGAAAAAGTTTATCCGCAACGAGTTGTTCGGTGAATACTTTGGCCCTGCCAAGGAGCCGGACTATCCCCAGGATGTGGCTCCCGAATTTAAGGTCACCGTTCGAATCGCAGGAAACGAGCAGACCATTACCGCCTCCAGCGATGTATCGCTGCTGCGGTCTTTGGAGGCAAGCGGAATTGCTGCCCCCGCTCACTGCCGCAGCGGTGAGTGCGGCTGGTGTCACTCCAGACTGGTCAGCGGCCAGGTCTACACCCCCAAGAGCGTGGACGGACGCCGTGAGGCCGACCTGCTGTACGGGTATATCCATCCCTGCTGCAGCTTCCCGGTCAGCGACCTGGTGATCGAAGTACCTCCCGAGCGTGTAAAATAAAATATCTGCGGCCCGTTTTCAAAAGGAAGCGGGCCGCATGCTTTTTTGCGAAAAGAGGGGATTTTCCCGTTTTTTCTTACAAAAACTGTTAAATTTGCGAGGGACGTGTTGCCGGTTGCGGTCGAACAGCAGAAAACTGTATGCCACCCAAAGACTGTGAAAAATTGTATAAACTGCACAATTTTTTATTGACGGTGCAGCTTGCGTTATGGTAGTATATATTGGATAATAGGTTACTATGCCATATTGCGGCTTAACACCAATCGTTACGAACAGGAGAATGTTAAATGAAACTGAAAAAACTGGTTTGCTTCCTTCTGGCGATGGTCATGATTCTGTCCATGACAGCTTGTAAGGCCAACGAGGAAAAACCCGTAGAAACCGAACCAGCTGCCTCTGTGGGCGAGGCTGTTAATTACAGCGTCACCGTTCAGTCTGCCGGCGGCATGCTGCTGGAAGGCATCGGCGTGTATGTATATGCTGCCAATGACCTCAGCGACATGAAAGGCTTTGCGGAGACCAATGCCGAAGGCAAGGCTGAAATGAGCCTGCCCCAGGGCGGAGATTACGCCATCGTTCTCTCCGGTGCACCCGAAGGCTATGCTGTTAATGATACATACAGCTTCAACGGCACCTCTGCCTCCATCACCCTGACTTCCTCTCTGATCCAGGGTGAGAACCTGTCCGGAGCAAGCCTGGGCCTGGGCGATGTGATGTATGACTTCACCATTATGGCTGCCGACGGAAACGAAGTAACACTGTCCGAAATGCTCTCAGAAAAGGACATGGTCCTCATCAACTTCTTCTATACCACCTGCGGCCCCTGTGCCAATGAGTTCCCCTACATGGAAGAAGCTTACCAGCAGTACAAGGACTCCGTAGGCATTATCGCTTTGGACCCCCTGGACGACAGCAATACCGTGGCTGCGTTCCAGAGCAGCATGGGTCTGACCTTCCCCATGGCATCCTGCCAGGCTGCATGGAGCCAGACTTTTGGCATCCAGGGCTATCCCACCACGCTGGTCATTGACCGTTACGGTGTCATTTGTCTGATCAGCATTGGCGGCGAGACCAGTGCCAGCCCCTTTATCCATGTGTTTGAATACTTCTCCGGCGATGACTATGAGCAGAAGCTGTGCCCCAACGGCATTGCGGATGTAAAGACCGTCATCCTGCCCACCGAGACTATGCCCGCCTCTGAAGAGATCGCAGCTACCATCAACAACGGCGAGATCCCTGTGACTTACCGTGCAGAGGAAGGTGCTGCCGCAGATACCACCTGGCCTTTCGTTATTACCGAGAAGAACGGTGAAGCCTGCGTGAAGGCCTCCAACCAGCGGATCGAAAGCTCCTACGCCATTATGTATGCGGATGTGGAGCTGAAGGCCGGCCAGGCCATTGGCCTGGATTACATGATCTCCTCCGAGCTGGGTGCAGACGCGTTTGTGGTCATCGTCAACGGCGAGGACATCTTCCAGATCTCCGGTTATAACGAGGTTGAGGTTTGGGAATCCTGCTACCCCTGGGTCGCCGATGAAGACGGCACCTATGAGATCGCCCTGTGCTATCTGAAGGACGAGACCACCGATGTGGTCGACGATACCGTATATGTTAAGAATATGCGTATCGTGGATGCTTCCGAGGTCGATGCCGAGACGCACCTGCCCCGTCAGGCAAGCACTTCCGAGGACGGCTTTACATACAGCTATGTAGATGTCGTGCTGAACGAGAAGGATGGCTATTACCATGTTGGCACCGCCGACGGCCCTCTGCTGCTGGCAAACCTGATGTATCCCTCCGAATTTAACGAGGAGTCTGCTGTTTGGACCATGATTTATGAAAACGGTCTGAGTGTGGATGGTGTGGATTACTACGAGGCCATGGAGCAGTACTGCAACTACGCTTCCAATGCTGTCAAGAACGGTTACTGCACCGTTACCGAGGAACTGGCACAGTTGCTGCAGAAGGTGGATCAGCTGTACGGCTTCGAGGATGAGGACACCAACGAGTGGCTCAGACTGTGTATGTATGAGCAGTCCTACGGTCCCGGCGTGACTCAGAGAGATCCCATTGCCGGCCTGGCTACCTTCTCTGCTTACACCGCAAAGCTGGGTAAAAATGTGGAGACCAACAGCTTCTACTACGACCGCATTATCATGCCCAGAGGCCTGCTGGCTGAGTTTGTTCCCAGCAAGTCCGGCGTTTACCGCATTACCTCCAGAAACGAATCCGCCAACGGCGTGGAGGGCTGGATCTTTGACGAGAACCACACCGAGCTGATGGTCTATGAAATGGACGAAAGACTGTACAATGATGACAAGAATGTTTCCATGGTATTCTACATGGAGGCAGGAAAGTCCTATTACATCGATATCGCTTTCTGGGATCCCTACGAGGTTGGCACCATTTACTACGATATTGAATACCTGGGTGCGTCCCGCAACCATTTCCGTCTGTGTGCTCCCGGCTACTTCACCTATGACTCCGATGCCACCGGCGATGCCATGTATCACCTGATCAACGCAGGTATCGATGTGGTGCTGGGTGATGACGGCGTTTACTATGAGGATCTGGGCGACGGCAAGAAGGGCAGCAAGATCTACTGCGACTTCACCGGTGTTACAGCCCTGTTCAGTAACCCCATCGCATCCGTTCCTGTCTATGATGAGAACGGCAACAAGACTTATGACGAAAATGGCGAGGTCGTTATGATCAACGGCATGATCGACATGGGTGGCTTTGACTTCAGCAAGACTGAGGACGACCTGTATGTGCTGGGCGTTTTGGAAGCTCAGGACAACGATCCCCAGAAGGCCATCGATTACCTGAAGGCATACTGGGGCGAGGACTATGAAAGCTATGCGGAGATCTATCAGCTTGAGGATGTCCTGGAAGGCAAGTACCACGGCAAGGGTGAAGACTACACCGAGGAAATGCGTGGATACCTGGATGATATCATCACCTCCGGCAGTAAGGAACTCCAGGGCTGTGTGGTAGTTACCGAACGCCTTGCAGAGCTGCTGCAGCTGCTGATGGATAAATACACCTTTGAAAATGTGGACAATTCCTGGATCAAGCTGTGCTACTACTACGATTATCTGGGCCCCAACGGCTGATAAAACAATAACAGAGGTAATATTATAATGTATAAGAATAAAATCAAAGCACTGCTTTTGGTGCTGGTCATGGTGTGCTCCCTGGTGCTGACAGCCTGCGGACAGCAGGAAGAGCCTGCAGTGGACGCCCAGCAGCCTGAAGCAGCTCCCGGCTATACTGTTTCCGTGGTAGATGCCTTTGGCAAGCCCTATACCGATGGTGTGATCGTCCGTTTTATGCAGAACGGCCAGCAGGTCACCATGCAGGTGGTGGATGAAAACGGCAAGGTGACCAAGGATCTGGAGAAAGGCGACTACACCGTTGACATTCAGCTTACCAATACCGATGCAAATTGCTATTACGATCAGAGTGACCTGGCCCTGTCTGCTGACAAGACACAGCTGGAGATCGTTCTGTACAATGCCATCAGCGGTGAGCCTGCCGTTATCAACGCCTACTCCCTGCTCTCCGACGGCAACAAGACCTGCGATGCCTACAATGTGACTGTGGGCGGTACATATGTGGATTTGATCCCCGGTGAGAGAAACTACTTCCTGTTTGCTCCCACGGAGGCCGGCACATATGAATTCTCCGTTCAGGGAGCAGAGGCTGCCCTCGGCTACTACGGTGCGACCCACTTTGTCCAGCAGACATCTGCCACCGAGATCGTGGACAATAAATTCACCATGTCTATCAAAGACAGCATGATCGGCACCACGGGCACAGGTACCACGGTTATGGTATTGGGCCTGGATGCCGGTGCGGATGAGACCAATGCTGTTTTGGCCATTGAACGGATCGGCGATCCCCAGTGGGATGTTTCCGATGAGCCCTGGCATATTTACCAGGCAACCATCGAACTGCAGCCCTATACCCTGCCCTCCGGTGCAGCCTTCGGTGAGTTCGATCTGACTGCCGCTACGGACACCTACAACCTGGTGCTGGGCAGCGACAACTACTACCACCTGGATTCCCAGGACGGTCCTTTGGTGCTGGTCCGTCTTGGCAAGGTTTCCGGCGGCAGCAAATATCTCGCTCCCTTTGAAACGATCCTGGAGCATTCCGGTGTGGGCAAGTATTTCTACGATGAGGAGGGGAACTTCCTTCGCAAAGAATCCTACGACCAGTGCCTCCTTGAGTACTTTGATTACATGGATGAAGGCAGCGGCCTGTATCCTCTGACAGAGGATTTGGCTTACATCATTCAGATGCGTGGCGACCATTACGGCTGGTTCGATGAGGACAGCTACGGCTATATTTTCCTGGATGCCAACAATAACCCCATTCGCAACCTGAATCATGAGATTTCCTGGTTGTTTATGTGCTGCTATATCAAGAATTGAGTAAAAGATGAAGTGAGACCCCTCTTTGGAAAGGAGGAACTATGACAACAAAGAAAAAAGTGTTGTTGATTGCAGGCATTGTTCTGCTGGTTGCTGCAGTAGCCGTTCTTCTGGGGCTGCTTCTGCCCAGCTGCGGACAACAGAATGAAGAGCCTGCACCCAAGCAGGAGAATATCACCTACACCGTGGAGGTCAAAGGCTCCAACCAGCTGCCCCTGGAAGGTATTGGTGTATATGTCTACGAGGATGAGACGCTGGCAGAGCTGGTGTGGTATGACACCACCGACGCAAACGGCCAGATGAACTTTTCCAGCTACGCAGAGGGTGAGTATGTGGCGGTGCTGGCCAATGTGCCTGCTGCCTATATTGCAGAGGATTACTATCCCATAACCGGCGAGCTGACGCAGATCGTTCTCCGTGCAGGTTCCGTTGATGCCCTGGGCGATGAGGTGGTGACCTTCTCTTTGGGGGATCAGATGCTGGACTTCACCATCGTCGATACCGACGGTGTGGAGCACACCCTGTCTGAACTGCTGAAGACCAAGAAGGCGGTGGTGCTGAACTTCTGGTTCATCGAATGCCAGCCCTGCAATCTGGAATTTCCCTACATGGTGGAAGCTTACGCCAAATATTCCGATGACATCGAGATTTTGGCGATGAACCCTGTGAACACCGACGAGGCTGCCATTGCTGCCTTCAAGGAGCAGATGGGTCTGACATTCCCCGTGGCTATGGTGGATCCCATGTGGGCAGACATGATGAAGGTGCTTGCCTATCCCACCACGGTTGTGATCGACCGGTTTGGCAATATTTCCCTGGTCCATACGGGTATGATCGAGGATACAAAGACCTTTGAGCAGGTGTTCAAGTATTTCACCTCTGTGGACTATGAGTCCAATGCGGTCACAAATATTGAACAGATCCTGGTGGAAGAAGAAACCGGAACAGAGGATAATCCCGCCGATAAAGCGGGTGACCGGACCTTTGATGTGACCATCAAGCCCGGAGAATCCTACTATTTTGAGCTGTACAAACTTACTACCAAGACTTACATGACGGTAAAGGGCGACGGCACCTTTACCGTGACATGCAACGGCAAGGAGTATAAATCTTCCAATGGTACCGTAACGGTCACCATTGAGCCGGAGTCCACCTCCTCTATCATCAAGGTACAGATCACCAACACCAGCGATGAGGAGCAGGGCTACACGATCACCATGAGCAACCCCAAGGGCAGCTACGCTAATCCCTATAAAATGAAGCTGGGTGAATTTACTGCCACCACCAGAACCGGCGATGAGCAGGGAACATACTATACTTACGTTGCAGAAAAAACCGGCATACTGACCGTTAAATGCAAGAGTGCAAGTGTCAAGAAGTTTGGCTTCTTCCTGTACAACCTGGATTCTTATGCCATGCGGAATACGGACGAAACAGGTCCCACCGACGAAGATGGCTACCACTATGTTTCCGTAGAGGTAAAGAAGGGTCAGGACATCCAGTTCAATGTGGCGGTCGCACGTGATGAAAACAACAAGATCTCAGCAGGCACCTTTACCTTTGAGGCGTTCATGAAAGAAGATGAAAGCGTCGGTGAGGAAGAGGAACAGTATACGCCTCCCGAGCTCACCTATACCATTAAGGTGCGGGACACCAACGGTGTATACCTTTCCGGCGTAACGGTCCATTTCACCGCCAGCCTGTCTGTGACCAATCCCGATGATGAGACCGATGTCCACACCCAGCAGATCGACCAGTATGTGATCACCGATGAAAACGGCGTTGCTTCCGTTACCGGTCTTGCGGGTTCCGTGACGGCTACCGTTCGTGTTCCCGAGGGTTACACCCTGCAGAAGACCCAGTATACCCTGACGGAAGAGAAACCCTCTATTATTGTAAAGCCTGCACCCATCGTTTATGCTGATTATACCGTAACCGTGACCTATCCCAACGGCGAGCCTGTGGAGGATATGATCGTTCTGGTGGGCAGCGGCATCGACTTTACCGATGCAAACGGCAAGGCTTCCTTCCATTTGGTGGAGGGTGATTACTCCGCCATTGTCCTGAAGGCACCCAACCGCTATGTGATCTCTCAGGACTCCTATGATTTTGGAGATGATACAGACATTACTGTGGCTTTGGACTATGTCCTGGGTGCAGATGCCGGCGTTCCCATTGTTTTGAACGGTGACATCACCTTTACCACCTGCACATTGGAGCCCGGCCAGACCGAGTACTACCAGGCTCACGATGTTGCCGGTTCTACCTTGCGGATCCAGGATGCGGACGCCAAGATCATCATTGACGGTGTGGAATATACTGCCGATGAAGAGGGCGTTGTGTATGCTCCTGTTGCCGCAGACGCTGACCCCGTGGCGGTTGCCGTGGTAAATAACGGAACCTCCGCTGAATCCTTCAGTGCAAGATTTACCGGCTTTGCGTCGGGCAGCATCCGCAATCCTGCGGCCATCAGAGCGATCACCCGCTTCTCCATTGATATTGATGAAGGCATGGAGGATGGTTACTATTGCACCTGGACGCCCAATAAGAGCGGTACCCTGACCTTGACATTGCGTAGCTCCTCCGACAC
>JAZNZG010000190.1:0-16055 GCA_045594825.1 Faecousia sp.
ACAGAACAACATCCATGCCGGCCACAGAGAGCGGCTCAAGGAAAGATTCCTTGCAGAGGGCCTGGATAATTTCAATGAGATCAATGTACTGGAGCTGCTGCTGTTTTACTGCGTGCAGCGTAAGGATACAAATCCTTTGGCTCATCGTCTACTGGATCGATTCGGCAGCGTATATGATGTTGTGAATGCTTCTGCCAATGAACTGATGCAGGTGCAAGGTGTGACAAAGCATATTGCCACCTGCCTTTCACTCTTTTCCCAACTAAACCGATATTACGAAGTAAACCGGATATCCAATGTGAAAGTGCTGAATACCACTTATGACTGCTGTAAGTATCTGATGCCTTTCTTTCGGGGGAGAAAAAAAGAAACCGTTTTCTTGCTGTGTTTGGATGCCAAATGTAAAGTCCTGTGCTGTAAAAATATGGGTGAGGGCAGTGTGAACTCTGCCAATATATCTGTACGCAATATTGCGGAAGTAGCTATGAATTGCGGAGCTTCTTCTGTGATTTTGGCACATAATCATCCCAGCGGGGTAGCCGTACCCTCTGATGATGATATAAACACCACAATGCGGATCGCAAAAGCCTTGAACATGATGGAAATCATTTTGGCGGACCATGTTGTCGTGGCAGATGACGATGCTGTGTCTATGTCACAATCCGGCTACAAATTTTAGAAATTAGAGGGAATATATGAAACTGATCGTATGTATTGACGATAAGCTTGGAATGGCTTTCAACAACCGGCGGCAAAGCAAAGACAGTGCACTCCGGGCAGACATTCTCACATTAACCGACGGTAAGCTTTGGATGAATACATATTCCGCTGCTCAATTCGAAGAAGCAAACACATTTTATATGGACGATGATTTCCTTGATAAAGCGGCAGCTGATGATTACTGCTTTGTTGAAAATGCAGATATAGCACCTTATGCCGAACGTGTCAGCGGTGTGATTCTCTACCGTTGGAACCGTCACTATCCCTCAGACAGGAAATTTCCCATGGAACTTTTTGAAGATCGTTGGATACTTGAAAGCACCTTCGAGTTTCCCGGCTCTTCCCATGAGACCATCACCCGGGAGGTGTATGCGTTATGAAGTATGTAAAGTATAAGGGTAAAAAGGTGCCGGTTTTTGTTGTGGTAATTTTGATTGTTGCAGCGGTGTTATCCTGGTACTTTACAAAGGACGATGCACCAGCTGTAATTTACAGCGAATCGGTGCAAAATGTACCTGTTTTTTCCGGGGAGCCTTATGTTGTTATCAATGATAACAAACCGGAATTTAGCCAGGAAGATATGACAACGGATTCCTATGAATACTATTCGTCTTTGGATTCCCTGGGCCGCTGCGGTTATACCATGGCATGTATCGGTTACGATTTGATGCCCACCGAGGACCGAGAGAGCATCAGCAGTGTCAGGCCTAGCGGCTGGGTGCAGAATCAGTATGATTTTGTGGACGGCAACAGCCTTTACAACCGTTGCCATCTGATTGGCTTTCAGCTTACCGGTGAAAACGCCAACGAATGTAATCTGATTACCGGAACCCGCTACTGCAATGTGGATGGCATGCTGCCTTTTGAAAATATGGTGGCAGACTACATAAAGGAAACACGCAATCATGTTCTCTACCGCGTAACCCCGATTTTCGACGGTAACAACCTGGTTGCCCGTGGTGTACAGATGGAAGCATGGTCTGTTGAGGATGAAGGTGATGGCATTTGCTTTAATGTCTACGTCTACAACAACCAGCCCGGCGTGACCATTGATTATGCAACAGGAAATAACTGGGAAGAAAATGAAACACAGCAGGAAACCGCGGCTGTGTCTAATCATGGGGATAGCAGCTATATTTTGAACACAAGCTCCAGAAAATTTCATGATGCTGACTGCACACAGGGCCAAAGCATCAAAGAAAGCAATAAAGAGCTTTTTACAGGCAGCAGAGAAGATCTGATCCGGCAGGGGTATGCCCCCAGCGGCTGCTGTAATCCTTGAATATAAAGGTGATAAATATGAAAAAATTTCTGATTGTAGTGGATATGCAGAAGGACTTTGTGGACGGTGCCCTTGGCACCAAAGAGGCAGCGGCCATTGTTCCCAATGTGGTCGACAAGATCCGGAAATTTGACGGAACGGTTTATGCTACCTTTGACACCCATTTTGAAAACTACATGGAAACCGCAGAAGGAAAAAAACTGCCCGTGCCCCATTGTATTCGGGGAACTGACGGATGGAAACTCAATGACGCGGTGGCTGCTGCATTGGAACAAAAGGGATATATCACGGTGGAGAAGATTACTTTTGGAAGTATCGATCTTCCCATGATCCTGAAAGATTCTGTACCAGAAGAGGACTTTACCATCGAACTGGTGGGACTGTGTACCGACATTTGCGTTGTATCCAATGCCCTGCTGCTTAAGGCTTACTTTCCGGAAGTGAAGATCAGTGTGGACAGCACCTGCTGTGCAGGCGTAACACCGGAATCCCACAACGCAGCACTTGCAACAATGCGTATGTGTCAGATCGATGTGCTGTAAAGAAAGGATGTTTATATGAAGTTGGATCCGATCATTGTTTCTCTTTTGGATACAGATCTGTACAAATTCAATATGAATCAGGTGATCTTCCACAAGCATACCAATCTCAGCGGCGAATATTATTTCAAGTGCCGCAACAAGGATGTGGTGTTCACCCGGGAGATGCTGGAGGAGATTGATGCACAGATCGATCATCTGTGCAGTTTGAGATTCCGCAAGGATGAACTGGAATATCTTCGTTCTATTCGCTTTATCAAAAATGACTATGTTGAATTTCTGCGGCTGTGGCACCCCATGCGGGATTATGTAACAACAGGTCTCAGTGATAATGGTGAGCTTTCCGTTGTGATAAAGGGCCCCCTTTTCTCTGCCATGCAGTTTGAGATCTATCTGCTGGAGATCATAAATGAGGTCTATTTCCGCATGAATTATGAATACGAACATTTGCGGAAATCTGCCGAGCAGCGTCTTAATGAGAAGATCAAAGCCTTCAATGATGGAACCTATACCTTTAAATTCGCAGAATTCGGTTGCCGCAGGAGACTCTCCAGGGAATGGGAAGATGTGGTATTGCACAGACTGACGACAGAAACCCAAAACTGCGTAGGTACCTCCAATGTCTACTTCGCCAAGAAGTACGATCTGACACCTGTGGGCACATATGCCCACGAGTTTGTACAGATGTATCAGGGCATTGATTCCATCCCGCTGGCATATACCAACCATTACGCCATGCGTGACTGGTATAACGAGTATGAGGGCGATAACGGTACTGCACTGACCGATACATTAACAACCGACCTGTTCCTGCTGGACTTCAATCGTTCCATGGTGAACAACTATTCCGGTGTGCGGCATGACAGCGGGGATCCCTATGTTTGGGGCGAGAAGATCATTGCACATTACAAAAAGTTTGGTGTTGATCCAAAAACAAAACAGCTGCTGTTCAGTGATGGGCTGAACTTCGACAGAGCACAGGCTCTTTATGATTATTTCAAGGATAAAACAAAGGTCTCATTTGGTATTGGCACCTTCTGCTCCAACGACACGGAGGAAGAGGCACTGAACATTGTTATTAAGCTGCAGTATGTCAACGGCCGACCGGTCGCCAAGCTGTCCGACGCAGAAGGCAAAGCTATGTGCCAGGACGAGGAGTATTTGGAATATCTGAGGCGTTCTGTGGAATTCAGACTTCACAGACAGAATGAAGCAGAGATCCACGGTTGGCATTAACTATAATTTTAAGCGGGTATTATTATGGATCATTTTCAGTTAGCAGCACCCTTCAAACCTACCGGCGACCAGCCGGAAGCCATTGAAGCACTGGTACAGGGTGTCAACCTGGGATTGCGGGAGCAAACGCTGATGGGCGTCACCGGTTCCGGTAAGACGTTTACCATGGCTTCGGTCATTGAAAAACTGAATAGACCCACGCTGGTGCTGGCTCATAATAAGACCCTTGCGGCACAGCTGTGCACTGAGTTCCGGGAGTTCTTTCCCAACAATGCGGTGGAGTACTTCATATCTTATTATGATTACTACCAGCCCGAAGCCTATATTGCCCATACGGACACTTACATTGAAAAGGATTCTGCTATCAATGAAGAGATCGACCGGCTCCGTCATAGTGCCACATCGGCTCTTTTTGAACGGCGGGATGTGATCGTTGTATCTTCGGTAAGCTGCCTGTACGGACTGGGCGATCCCATTGACTACAAAAGCATGGTCATATCCCTGCGGGTAGGGCAGGAGCGACCGTTGGATGATATCCTTAAAAAGCTGACGGAGATCCGTTATGAACGCAATGACATGGATTTCTCCCGTAATAAATTCCGAGTTCGTGGCGATACACTGGAAGTCTATCCTGCTTACTGGGCAGGCCGTGCCATTCGTGTGGAATTTTTCGGTGATGAAGTCGACCGGATTTCTGAGATCAATGCTGTGTCCGGAATGGTGGAACGGTATTTGGACCATGTAGCCATATATCCTGCCAGCCATTATGTGGCTTCCCGTGAAAAAATGGAACGGGCTATGGCGGAGATACGCAGAGAATGCGATGAGCAGGTTGCATGGTTCCGCTCCCAGGATAAGCTCCTTGAGGCTCAACGTATCGCACAACGGACAGCCTATGACCTTGAGATGCTGACCGAGATCGGTTTTTGTACCGGCATCGAGAATTACTCCCGGGTTATTCAGGGCAGGGCACCCGGCACGCCGCCCACAACACTTTTGGATTATTTCCCCGATGATTTTCTCCTTTTTGTGGATGAGAGCCATGTGACATTGCCCCAATGCCGTGCCATGTATGCCGGCGACCGGAGCCGTAAAGACGCGTTGGTCAACTACGGTTTCCGTCTGCCATCGGCTTATGATAACCGGCCTTTGAATTTTGGAGAATTTGATTCCAAGCTCAATCAGATCATCTATGTTTCCGCTACCCCTGCAGAATACGAGCAGACCCGGTCCGGTCAAACGGTGGAGCAGGTTATTCGTCCAACGGGACTTTTAGACCCCATTGTGGAGGTAAGACCTATCGAAGGGCAGATCGATGACCTAATAGGGGAGATCAATGCCAGAGCCGCGAAAAACGAGCGGGTGTTGGTGACCACCCTTACCAAGAAAATGGCGGAGGACCTTACGATATATCTGCAGAAGGCCGGCATCAAAGTCCGCTACATGCACTCCGATATCGGAGCAATGGAACGGATGGAAATCATTCGTGATCTTCGAATGGCGAAGTTTGATGTTTTGGTGGGCATTAACCTTCTGCGTGAGGGCCTTGACCTTCCGGAAGTCAGTCTTGTGGCAATACTGGATGCAGATAAGGAGGGATTCCTCCGTTCTCAGACCAGTCTGATACAGACCATCGGCCGTGCCGCAAGAAACGCGGATGGTATGGTTATCATGTACGCCGACAATATAACAGCATCCATGGCCTCTGCGATCCGTGAAACGGAACGCCGCCGGGGTATTCAGGATGCATATAACCGTGAACACGGTATCGTACCGAAAACCATTATTAAATCCATTCGTGATCTGATTGAAATTTCTTCCCCTACTGCAGAACGAAAGGGACGCAACGGCGTCAAGATGACCAAGCAGGAAAAGGAACGGGAGATCACCCGTTTGGAAAAACAAATGAAGGAAGCTGCCCGTATGATGGAATACGAATATGCTGCGATTCTTCGGGATCAGATCATCGAATTGCGGGGCACAAAATAAAAACTCCGGGAGCTGTGCTCCCGGAGTTTTGCGTTATTCAGATCAGCCTCTGGCTGCTTTATCCAGGACGGAATCGGCGTCAAACATAGAGGCGAACCAGGATTGGTTGCCGCTCAATGCTGAGCCGCCGACCAGAATACGGCCCTGGCGGACATAGTCATCCACAACAATTGCCCAGGGGCTTCCATCGGTGCAGAAACCAATGTAGTATACAAAGCCTGCTTCCTGCAGGACATTGTGCTTGTCGCCCATGTAAATAAGACCCTCTGTAATATCGGACTTCTGGGCAAATACGATGGTATCCAGCTGACCAACAATGGGTGTAGCCTCAGCATTCCACATATCCAGTTCTTCCCGGATATAGTCTGCACTCTTATTGCCGTAGGGAGAGTTGCTGTAAGTGTAGTATGCCAGTTCATAGCCGTTGTCTACAAGAGCTTGTGCAACCTTCTTGGCACCGGCGACCTCCTGGGCATGGTAGGCCTCTCCGTAGAATTGCTTATGCTCTTCTGTGGTACGGTAGCCAAACAGACCTTCATGGCCGGACAGGGCAATAATAGCCTTGGCACCCATGTAGGAGAAATCGGGATGCTCAGCAATGAAATCATCCAGAATGGGGATCAGGTCATAGTTGCCGGTTAAGGTTTCGCCATTGGCATCCACATACTCACAGACCACACTGCCATCGGCATCAAGCACCAAACGGCTGGCATAACCGGAGCCTTCCTTGTCGGCATAGCCGTCATCGTTGCCATCGGTAAGGTAAAGGTCATAGTTTACATTGGTTTGGGTGATGACTACGGGGGACTTGCCCATAGGCAAACGAAGATCTTTTGCCACATGGATCAGGTTACCGTTTTCGTCGGTAACAGTATCGGTAAATTGCTCCGGATTCACAAGAACATAACCGTTATTGTAAAGCTGTTCCAAAATGTTGGAAAACTCTGTGGTGGTAATGTAATTCCTGCGGATGGAGTCGCCGTATTGCTCGTTGCCAAAGGCACGGACATGGTCATTAATAAGCATCTGGAAGGAAAGGTTGGGGATAATACCGGGATCGCTCCAGCTAACCATCTGTGATTCCGCTGCTTCGTAAGCATCCCGCTTTTCTGCCAGTTCAGGGAATTCTGCGATATTACCGGAAAAACTGTCGATCAAAGCGATGGCTTCCGGATAATTGTAGGTTTCAGCCAACAGTTCGGTTTGGATCAGAATGTCCTGATATTCCCGATGGATGCGTGCCTCTTCCTCTTCTGCTGCGATAGAGGCTTCCTTTACCATCTGCTTTCGCTGGACAGCACGGGTAATGGAGCCTGCAATGATGACGACGATCAAAACTGCAGCTACGGCCAAAATTACCCAGGGCAGATACTTTTCCTTGAAAATCTGCATCGGTGATGGCCTTCTGCGTCTTTGATTGACAGGGCGGCTGGGGACATTGTTCTGTTCTTCCATTATATTACGCCACCTTTCTAAGTGTTTTTACTTATTATACCCATCTTCGACATAAAATGCAATACTAAACAGTATTAACTTTATGGTGGAATTGCTTGCAATCTGTATAGCTTTAGGGTATGATACACTTAATTATCACAAAACATAATGAGGAATAGTGTATGGAAAAAATCACAAGCTTTACAATTGACCATATCCGGCTTCAACCCGGCCTGTATGTGTCCCGTGTGGACAGTATTGGTATGGAAAAGATCACTACATTTGACCTGCGGTTGACAAGCCCCAATGAGGAGCCGGTCATGAACACTGCCGAGATGCACACCATGGAGCATTTGGCCGCTACCTTCCTGCGGAATCATCCTGTATGGAAAGAGAAAGTCATATACTTTGGTCCTATGGGCTGCCGTACCGGTTTTTATTTGCTCCTTGCGGGGGAGTACACCTCCTGCGATGTGCTGCCGCTTGTAACAGAGTGCTTCCACTTTATCCGCGATTTTACCGGTGAAGTACCGGGTGCCAGTGCAAAAGATTGCGGCAATTATCTGGATATGAATCTGCCTATGGCAAATTACTGGGGCAGAAAATATGTACAGCTTTTGGAAAACATTAACATGAGCCGCCTTGTATATCCGGAGTAAGGAGAACGATATGAAGAAACTTGGAATTATCGGTGCCATGACCATTGAAGTGGAAACACTGAAAGAACAATTGAAAGATTGTACTGTTACCTTGCATGCGGGCATGGAATTTTATGATGGCATTTTGGAAGATTGTGCCGTAGTGGTTGTACAGTGCGGTGTGGGCAAGGTTAATGCTGCACTGTGCGTACAGATCCTTTGCGACTGCTTTGGCGTGAGCCATATCGTGAACACCGGTGTTGCAGGATCGTTAAGTGCACAGCTGGACATTGGGGATCTGGTGATCAGCAGCGATGCCATGTACCATGATTTCACTTGTAATACTCTTGGCTATCCCATTGGACAGGTTCCCGGTCTGTCTGTCCGCAGTTTCCCGGCAGACAAAGAGCTTGTTCAGCGTGCCTATGCTGCCGCCCAGCAGATCCATCCCGGCCATGTCCGCATTGGCCGTGTGGCCAGCGGAGACCAGTTTGTGGCAGATAAAGCTCAAAAGGAGCAGATCATATCTGATACAAATGCTTTGTGTACAGAAATGGAGGGAGCTGCCATTGCTCATGCTGCATGGAGAAATGATACACCCTTTGTGGTGATCCGTGCGATTTCCGACAAGGCGGATGACAGCTCTGAAATGGATTATCCCACCTTTGAGGCGATTGCAGCCCGCCGTTGTGCGGCCGTAACACAGCAGCTTGCAAGAAAACTGAGTGAATAATTCTGTTACCATAGAAAAAAGCACCCCATCGGGGTGCTTTTCTTTGTACAAAAAAGTCCCGAAAGCCGTAGTGGCTTCCGGGACTGGAGATCCAAAAAGATTGATTATCTCTTGGAGAACTGAGGTGCACGACGGGCAGCCTTCAGACCGTACTTCTTTCTCTCCTTCATTCTGGGGTCGCGGGTCAGGAAACCGGCAGCCTTCAGAGTGGGGCGATACTCGGGGTTCAGGGTCAGCAGTGCACGGGAGATGCCGTGACGGATGGCACCGGCCTGGCCGGAAACCTCACTCGTAAATACGGTAACAACGATGTCGACCTTACCGACAACGTCGGTAGCGACCAGAGGCTGACGGACGACCAGCTTCAGGGTGTCCAGGCCAAAGTAATCGTCGATGTCGCGGCCGTTGATGATGATGGAACCGGTGCCGTTCTCGTAAACGCGAACACGGGCAACGGAGGACTTACGGCGACCGGTGCCGTAATGATACTTCTTAGCGCTTTCGTACATAATCAATTACCTCCAAATCAGTCCAGAGTCCAGGCTTCGGGCTTCTGAGCGGCATGGGGATGCTCGTTGCCCTTGTACAGGTGCAGACGGCCCAGAGCGTGACGGCCCAGAGTGTTCTTGGGCAGCATGCCCTTAACAGCCAGTTCCATTGCGTAGTCGGAGCGGTTGTCCATCATAACGCGAGCCTTGGTTTCTTTCAGACCGCCAATCCAGCCGGATACACGGTAGTAGGACTTCTGATCCAGCTTCTTACCGGTCAGGACAGCCTTGTCGGTGTTGATGATGATGACGTTGTCGCCGCAATCGACGTTGGGAGTGAAATCGACCTTGTGCTTGCCGCGCAGGATATTGGCAGCGATGACAGCGGTACGGCCCAGGGGCTTGCCGGCGGCATCGATGACGTACCACTTACGCTCCAGGGTCTCCTTCTTCAGCAGAGTAGTGGACATTATGCGTTCCTCCAATTAGGTTAAAATATTTTGACTTTTTCATATATTCGCAGTACAATGTCTGCAAAACGCTTGATTCTTATATCACACTTAACTTCAAATGTCAACGCCTTTTTTGATAAAATTTATGAAAACCGAAAAGAACTTTAAAAAACTCGAGAATACTCTCGAATGCTCTTGAATTCTCACAACCTATTTTTTCTAAAAACGGAGGAAATTCCAACTATGCAGAAGTTGATTGGACTCTTACGCAGATGTGTGGAAGATTATAATATGATTCAGCCCGGTGACAGGATCGGTGTAGGTGTTTCCGGCGGTAAGGATTCACTGGCTTTGCTGGTTTTCCTTGCGGAGCTGAGAAAATATAATTCTAATCCTTTTGAGATCGAAGCCATCACGATCGATATGGGATTGGGCATGGATTACACCGGTATAGAATATCTGTGCAAGGAATTGAATGTGCCGTTTCATCTTGTGAAAACTGAGATCGGTCCCATAATTTTCAACCATCGGAAGGAAAGGAATCCCTGCTCCATGTGTGCAAAAATGCGGCGGGGTGCACTGAATCAAAAGCTTTTGGATCTTGGCCTTAATAAGCTGGCTTTGGGCCACCATTATGATGATGCTGTGGAGACATTTATGATGTCACTGATCTATGAGGGTCGGATCAGCTGTTTCCAGCCTGTGACTGACCTTGACAGAACCGGCATTATTCAAATCAGACCTATGCTGTATATTCATGAAAAAACAATAGACAGCTTTGCAGCCCGCAGGAATCTGCCGGTGTTAACCAACCGCTGCCCGGTAGACAAATATACCAAGCGGGAGGAGATCAAGAAGCTGATATATGACCTAAGTGCCACCTATCCCGACCTGCGGGATCGAATCTTCGGTGCTATGCAGCGACTGCCTTTGCCGGAATGGGAGCCGAAAGGAAGATATAACCGGCCGAAATACCAGGAATATGAATGAGCGACCTGCATTTTGGGGATACTTTTCCATGAGGTGATAAAATTGGTAAAAGGAATTTCCCGTCAGGTGATCGTTGTTCATGCACCGGAACCGAAACTTTTTGAACAAGCGATTTTTATTTTGAAGGAAGATGCACTAAAAAAGGGCGGTATTACCGACGACGCTCTGTTTCAGGAAGCGAAAAGATTGATGAACAGCCCTGACAAAAGGAAACTGTATCACTATGGCCCGTTTTGGGCATGCGGCGGTGCACTGGTCACTGTTATGATCTGGCTGCTGACCACGTTGCTCTGACTTGCGAAATAAAGGGTGCTGTGCTATAATTGCCTGCGAATGGAGGTGACGCTTTGCGTATTGGCAATATTGAAGTAAATGAACCGTTGATTCTTGGCCCTATGGCAGGCGTTACCGACTGGGCGTTCCGCACGGTTTGTGCACAGTTGGGTGCCAACATTACCATTACGGAGATGGTTTCCTCCCGGGCTCTGGTGTATAAGGACAAGAAGAGTGCAGCTCTGCTGAGAAAGAACGAGGGCAGTGTCTGCGGTGCACAGATATTCGGCAATGACCCTCAGATCATGGCACAGGGGGCACAGCTTGCCCTGGAGATTTCCGGTGCGGATTTTATAGATATCAACATGGGCTGCCCCATGCCCAAGATCGCCAATTCCGGTGACGGCTGCGGTTTGATGAAAACTCCGGAGCTTGCGGCAGACATTGTTTCTGCGGTTGTAAAGGCTGTTAATGTGCCGGTCAGTGTTAAATGCCGTTTGGGATGGGACAAGGGCAGCATCAATGTTTTGGATTTTACCAAACGCATGGAAGATTACGGTGCATCCATGATCACCGTGCATGGCCGTACAAGGAGCATGCTCTATACCGGCGTTGCAGATTGGGATTATATTGCAAAAGTTAAGCAGCAGCTTTCAATTCCGGTGATCGCCAATGGTGATGTTGACAGTGGCGAAAAGGCAGTCAAGTGTAAAAAATGGACCGGAGCTGACGGCGTAATGATCGGCAGAGCAACATTTGGCAATCCCTGGGTATTCAGCGAAGCCGCGGCGGCTCTTGCAGGTAACGATACTCCGCAACGCCCGCCACTTGCTCAGCGTGTGGATGTGGCTGTACATCAGTTTGAGCTGGCTTATGAGGACAAGGGTGAGCACATAGCCTGCCTGGAAGCAAGAAAACATTTCGCGTGGTACTTACGGGGTGTGGCATACGCCAATTATTACAAAGAAAAAATATCCGGAATTCAAAAGATGGAGGATATATACCGCATTGCAGAGGGTATCCGCCGTGACTTAAAATAAATAGTATAGAATTTCCGCTGTTTCACATACTGCCAAAGAGGTGGTTTTGTGAAACGGCGGATTCTTTTTGCATTGGCCATAGTAATACTTTTGGCGACACCGGTACATGGAGAAACGATCCGTTGGGTCGATTTCGGTGTACCATATGAGTCTTTGAAATATGCCTTGGATGCGGATATTGTAACCTTTGACCAGGAAAAACATATCAGCTGGATCGACACTCTGGCTTTGGCAGCATGTCGAACAGGTGGTAAATGCGGGCTGGCATCCGTTAAAAAAGCAGTATCGGAGCTGAAACAGGATAAAAGTCCGGAAGAACTGCTTGGCGATCTGTACCGATACTACGACTACTATCATGATTCTTTTCAGTCTGCTCTTGGAGGTCTGTTAGGCTCCTATGCAATTGAAAAGGATGGGGCATGGAAGCCTGCGTACGGACTCAAAGCGTATTCACCCGTTGCAGCCGGCTACGGATACAGCCATTGCTCCGATTTTGGCAATACCCGGACTTTCGGTTTTAACCGAAAACATTTGGGTAACGATTTGATGGGCAGCCAGGGCACACCCATCGTAGCGGTAGAGGGCGGCGTGGTGGAGGCAATGGGATGGAACCGCTACGGCGGTTGGCGTGTTGGTATCCGCTCATTTGACGGAAAGCGGTATTATTACTATGCACACCTGCAAAAGGATCACCCCTTTGCTGATGGCCTTTCAGAAGGAGATATTGTTCAGGCGGGTGATCTGATCGGTTTTATGGGCCGTACGGGATATTCTGATAAAGAGAATGTAAACAACATTCAGACAGTGCATCTTCACTTTGGAATGCAGCTTGTGTTTGACGAAAGTCAAAAAGAATGCAATTCTGAGATTTGGATTGATGTTTATAATATTGTACGCCTTTTAGGCAGCCACCGCAGCAGTATACAGAAGACGGAAAATGGGTATGAGAGGGTCTATCCTTTTGTGGATTTGGATATAGAAGAACTGATAATTTAAGTCGCTTTTTGTTTAATATTTTCGACGCAAAAAATGCCAAACGGTTTGACAAAAAGTGGCCTGTGTGCTATACTTACGCAGATAGAAAAAGTATAGGAGGAAGGCTATATGATGCACGCAGATAACATGCTGAAATGTGTGGGATTCTCCTTGCATGATATTATTTCCGTTAATGCCGATTTGGTGGCGGCATTATCTTCTGTTAATGATTCTCAAAATGTTGTTTTTCCCGGCTTTTGCGATGTGCATGTGCATTTTCGTGAGCCGGGATTTTCTTATAAGGAGACCATCAAAACCGGATGTGAAGCATCAGCAGCAGGTGGATACACAGCAGTGTGTACCATGCCGAATTTAAAACCGGTTCCCGACAGCGTAGAGAATCTGCGTCGGCAGTTGGATATGATCGCAGATCAGGCCACCATCCATGTGTATCCCTACGGAGCCATTACAGTGGGAGAGCGGGGAGAGGTGCTTGCAGACCTGGAAGGTATGGGACCCGATGTGATTGCCTTTTCTGACGACGGCAAGGGCGTACAGAGTGATGAAATGATGCGTCAGGCAATGCTCCGTGCCAAAGCACTGGGTAAGCTGATCGTGGCACATTGTGAAGTGAATGATCTGCTCCGTGGCGGCTACATTCATGACGGTGCCTACGCAAAGGCAAATGGGCACAAAGGCATTTGCAGTGCCAGTGAATATGAACAGATTGCAAGAGATCTGCGTCTTGCAGAGGAGATTGGTTGTAAGTACCATGTATGCCACATTTCCACAAAGGAAAGTGTGGAGCTTATTCGCCAAGCCAAGGCAAGAGGTGTAGATGTGACATGTGAGACTGCACCGCATTACCTTGTGATGGATGATAGCTATTTACAGGAAAACGGCCGCTTCAAGATGAATCCGCCGCTGCGGAGCAGGGAAGACCGGTATGCACTTGTAGAGGGCCTCCGGGACGGTACTATCGATATGATCGCCACCGACCACGCACCCCACAGTGCGGAAGAAAAAGCGAAGGGTCTTGCTGACAGTGCTTTCGGTGTGGTTGGCATTGAAACTGCTTTTTCGGTGCTATATACCTGCCTGGTCCGGAATGAGATCATTTCTCTTGAAAAACTGATGGAGCTGCTGGCAATTAACCCTAGAAAACGCTTTGGGATCCCTCTTGGTAATGACTTTACAGTTTGGAATTTGCATGAGGAATTTACTGTTGATCCCGATAAATTTCTGTCCAAGGGTAAAGCAACGCCTTTTGAGGGTTGGAAATTGAATGGTGTTTGTGTCCTTACCGTCTGCGACGGCAAGGTGGTTTATAAGAAGTAAGAATGTGAGGAAGATATTATGGCAAAGAGAACAGACATTAAGAAAATTTTGATTATTGGTTCCGGCCCCATTGTTATTGGACAGGCTGCGGAATTTGACTATGCAGGCACACAGGCCTGTTTGGCTCTGCGTGAGGAGGGTTATGAGGTCGTTCTGTGCAACTCCAACCCTGCAACCATTATGACTGATACGGTCATTGCGGATAAGATCTACATGGAGCCGCTGACTCTGGAATATATCGCAAAGATTATCCGTTACGAGCGTCCCGACGCCATCATCCCGGGTATTGGTGGGCAAACCGGCCTGAATCTTGCAATGCAGCTGGAGAAAAAAGGCGTACTTCGCGAGTGCCGTGTCAAGCTGCTTGGTACTTCCAGTGCCTCTATCGAACGGGCTGAAGACCGAGAACTGTTTAAGGAACTGTGCCAGTCCATTGGTGAGCCTGTTATTCCTTCTGAGATCACTTACTCCATTGAGGAGGCTAAGGAAGCTGCCCTGCGTATTGGCTATCCTGTTGTCCTGCGGCCTGCGTTTACTCTGGGCGGTACCGGCGGTGGATTTGCCTATAACGAGGAAGAACTGGTGGAAGTAGGATTGAACGCATTTAAGCTGTCTCCCGTTCATCAGGTTCTCATCGAGAAATCCGTAAAGGGCTATAAGGAAATCGAATTCGAGGTCATGCGTGACTCCACGGACCATGCCATCACCATCTGCGGCATGGAGAACATCGATCCCGTTGGTGTCCACACCGGCGACTCCCTGGTTGTAGCACCTATCATGACCCTTTCCAAGGAAGACGAGAAGATGCTCAACGATTCTGCCATCAAGCTGATTCGTGAGCTGAAGATCGAAGGCGGCTGTAATGTACAGTTTGCTCTGAATCCTGAGACCTCTGAGTATTATCTCATCGAAGTCAATCCCAGAGTTTCCCGTTCTTCTGCACTGGCTTCCAAGGCGTCCGGATATCCCATCGCCCGTGTTACTGCAAAGATCGCGGTTGGTATGAGCCTGGAGGAAATTGCCATTGCCAACACCAATGCAGCATTTGAACCCAAGCTGGATTACACCATCGCTAAGCTGCCCAGATTCCCCTTTGATAAGTTTGCAACTGCAGCCAATACACTGGGTACACAGATGAAGGCTACCGGCGAAATCATGGGCATCGGATCTACTCTGGAAGAATGCTTGCTGAAGGGCGTCCGCTCTCTGGAGATCGGTGTCTGCCACTTCCACATGGCAAAGTTTGACAATAAGCCCACTGAAGAATTGCTGAAATATCTGAAGAATTTCCAGGATGATAACATTTTTGCAGTGGCAGAACTGCTGCGTAGAGGTGTCAGCGTAGAAAAGCTTCATGAGATCACCCAGATCACAGCCCTGTTCCTGGAAGCCATCCGGAAAATCGTGGATATGGAAACAGTAGTCCGTGAAAATGTCGGCGACTTTGAGACCTTGAAGAAGGCGAAGCTTATGGGCTTCGGTGACAAATTCATTTCCCAACTGTGGAACTGGAAGGAAGTGGATGTTTACAATCTGCGTAAAGAAAACAACCTGTTCCCCGTCTACCGCATGGTAGACACCTGCCATACCGGTGCATACATTCCTTATTTCTATTCTTCCTACACCGGAGAAAACACTTCCCGTCTGACAGACCGCAAGAAGATCGTTGTGCTTGGTGCAGGCCCCATCCGCATTGGACAGGGTGTTGAGTTTGATTACTCCACCGTCCATGCGGACATGACCATTAAAAATGCCGGTTACGAGGCTATTATTATCAACAACAACCCCGAAACCGTTTCTACCGACTACACCACTGCTGACAAGCTATACTTCGAGCCTCTGACGACCGAAGATGTTATGAACATCATTGAGTTTGAAAAGCCCGACGGTGTTATCGCTTCTTTGGGTGGTCAGACTGCAATCAATCT
>JAZNZG010000191.1:0-2362 GCA_045594825.1 Faecousia sp.
CCGTCTGTGATGGTGACGAGTAGGACGGACTCGTTGCTCGGTAAATCCACACACTCCCATTCGGTAGGCTTGCCGCTTTCGTCTACGGACTTGACAACGATGGTCTGACCCACCTCTGCTGTGGTGGGGGCAAGATCCGCACCGATGTTGGCTCTTGCCTGGGCTTTTTGTTCTTCGGTAAGGGACTGGGCCTCATGGAAATGTACCGCGTTGCCGTCCGTTACCGTATAGGTCTCACCGCCTGCGGTGAGGGTCTTCATTTCTGTCATATTTTAACTCCCTTCTATAAGGCTTTGGATGTATGCGGCAAGGCTCATGCCCCCCACCGTCAGCTCCGGCATGGCCACCGGGACATGGAAGCAGAAATCCTCCTCGCCCCAGTCGAATACGGGAATGCCCCTGCCCAATGTCACCGTTTTGCTCACAGAGGATAATGCGTCCTCCGCCGTCACGGTGAGGGTGTGGGAAGTGGTGTAATCCAGTCCCGACAGCGGACAGCTTGCGGTGTAGGTATCCCCCTGCTGCTGCGTTTGGAGGGTGATGTCCGTACCGTTTACGCTGCATCGCAGGCTCAGGGTGTTATCCAGCAGGCCGAAGGAGCCATTGTAGCAGTTGCCGGTGACGGTGAGCACCGCGTTGCCGCTGGTGGGGTCGGTACGCTTTGCCACGGCGTTGACCGTCAGCTTCACATAAGGTACCAGCTCCGCCTCTGCCGTGGCTGTGCTTTTGTAGCCGCGGCTGTCTGTGGCGGTAAAGGCCACCGTGCCGGTCTCCGGCTGGGTGATGGTCCGTACTGTACCGGATACAGTTGTGCCGCCAATGGTCTTTTTGGCGATGGTGGCACCGTTTCTGGCCGTTGCTGTGATGGTACACCGGGCCGCAGACATAAACCGCACCAGCTTATTTTCGTCACCGGTGAGAGCCACCGTTTCCGCGTTGGTGTCCACCACCGTACCGCTGACCTGTGGGGCACACAGGGATTTTTTCGCTGTGGCGGTAAAGGTGCAGCTTTGGGCATCACCGATCTGCGTGGTGCCGGAGTAGGTTTTGCAGGTCAGGGTGCAGACACCGGATTTAGCGTTGGGTATTTCTTCGTAAAAAGCCGCGGGCAAGGTAAATGGGATGCTGGACTGGGTCAGCTTTACCGCTGTGTCGGAATGGCTGCCCGCCGCGTCCAGATAGCCGGAAAGAGAGCCGAAGCTGTAAGCCACGGTATGGGTGTAGGCGGTACTGCGGCGTACCACGCTTACCGTGGACACCGCCCCGATGTAGGCATCGGCAGCACCGATGGTGCTGGCACGGGGGATGTGGGTCAGGGTGATATCCCGGCTGTCTGCCACGCTCCAGCCGCTTCCGCCACCGCCGCCGGAGGTGTAGCCCTTCAAATTCAGCTCCACCGTCACGGTCTTGCTGCCGTCGGTCAGGTGGCTGATGCCGGCAAGGCTCCAGGGGGAGCCGGTATAACCGTCCTTTGCCCGGACTTTGTAATAGGTATCCAGGCTGCCCGGAGCCACATAATGGGTAGGTGTTGCCGAATCCATGGTCACCAGGGTCACACCGTTTACCTTCAGACTGCCGGTAAGGTAATAGGTATAGTTGTAGTAGGCGGAGGATTTCACGCTCACCGCCACCTGCACATCGGAGGTATTGGCAGCCAGGTCGTACTCTTCTGTCACGGTGATCTTGACGGTAATGCCGCCTTTGGAGCCGGACATCTCATAAATTTTAGAAATTCCTGTTTCCATATTCCCTCCTAAACGAAGAAGCAGGCGGTCCGGGCCGTATCGGTGCCGTCGGAGTAGCCCTCCAAACGGGCATGACCGCCCACCACCAGATAGTTTTCCACGGTGATGTCAATGGCCTTCACGCCCTGGGCGGTGGCCTGCAGCACCGTTTCACCGCTGCGGCTCACCTCCATGCCGGTGTGGTCTATGGCGGTGGACAGCTCGTTGCCCTCCCTGCTGATACGCAGACCGTCGTCATCGAAGGTGTAGCCCATGGCGGTGGTGATTTTTTCCGTGCCGTTGTCCACAATGCTCTGCACCCGCAAAGTCAGGGAGTCCGCATCCTGCACCATGCTGGTCATGGATTGCCGCAGCTCCTCCATTTGGGCATCCTGCCGGACCACCTGGGTGGAAACGCCATCCAGCTCCAGCTCCAGGGCGGAGAGATTCCCCGCGGTGTCCCGGTTTTCCGCCTTCACTCCGTCAATGCCCAATTGCAGCTCCAGCACCTTGCCGGAGAGGGCCTTGTAGTCCAGTTCGTTCACCGCACTGCTGCTGTCCCGGCGGGGACTGCCGGTGCAGGTGAGGGTATCCTTCTGACCTGCCTGGACCTTGGTCATGATGCAGGTGGTGAAGGT
>JAZNZG010000192.1:0-4926 GCA_045594825.1 Faecousia sp.
GCAAGAGCCCTGGACAGGGCTGCGGGCAGGGGCATCAGCTCCGGTGTCTGAGTGCAGGCACCACCGAACATCATGCCCTGGTCGCCGGCACCACCCACTTCATCGTTGGTGCCCAGTGCGATATCGGCAGACTGGGTATGGATCTTACACAGGATCTCCACGGTATCGGCGTCAAAGCCGTCACCGGGGAAAATATAACCGATGGTACGGATGGTCTGACGGGCAACTGCCTCGTAGTCCACCACTGCCTTTGTGGTGATCTCACCGCAGATCAGGCAGAAGTTGGTGGTGACCATGGTCTCGCAGGCAACACGGGAGCCGGGATCCTGGGCCAGGCAGGCGTCCAGAATGGCATCGGAGATGGCATCTGCCATCTTATCGGGGTGACCGCAGGTCACACATTCAGATGTAAAGAGTCTTTTTTCCATGATTTTTCCTTTCTTACGCAACACAACAATCATCTGCAAAAACAAAAAAATGCACACCGGGATCCGATGTGCTTCTATCGAATCCTCATCTTTCGTCGCCGCCGGATTTGGCACCTTAGTTCCGCACCAGGTTGCCGGGTTTCATCGGGCCGTTCCCTCCACCACTCTTGATAAGGCATGTATGCAATTTTCGTCATTATTATACACATATCCGTAGAATTGTCAAGGGTTTTGTTTGATTCCCGGGAAATTTGTTCACAATTCTTTTATAGACAACCGGGTAAAAAACTGGTATGATAGATGCACTTTATGTAGGAGTTGAGTTGCGTGAAAAATTTACGCCGTAATTTTGAGCGGTTCTGTTACCAAAACCGCAGCAAGGGCATTCCCAATCTGATGCTTTTCATTACCCTGGGCAGTGCCGTTGTGTATGTGCTGAGCATGTTTGACAACAGCAACACCTTGTACTACGCCCTGTGCTTTAACCGTCAGCTTATTTTACAGGGTCAGATCTGGCGGCTGATCACCTTTGTCTTTACCTATAATACAGGAAACATCCTGCTGACCGCCATTTCCCTGTTCTGTTATTTCTCTTTGGGCAGAGCTATGGAAAATCTTTGGGGTACGCTGCGTTTCAATCTGTTCTATTTTACCGGTGTCATCCTGATGGATGTTTTTTGCCTGATCTTCGGTGGCTATGCAGATGTGTACTATCTGAATCTGAGTCTGTTTTTAGGCTATGCCACCTTATATCCCGAAGCGAGATTTTTGCTGTTCTTCATTATCCCGGTGAAGGCCTGGATCTTTGCACTGGTGGATCTGGTGCTGTCCCTTTACTCCGTGTTCACCCTGGCTGCTGCGGGAGCCGGTGTATACAGCCTGTTCCCCCTCATCGCCATTGCCAACTATCTGCTGTTCTTCGGCAAGGATGTGGTGAATGTGATCCCCCTGTCCTGGCGGATCAAGCTGGCACGGCTGTTTAAGAAAAAGCCGCCAAGGCAGACCGGCACCATCCCCTTTGCCACAGCTCCCCGGGAGCGAAAAGTGGTGGTGCAGCAAAACTACACCCACAAATGCTCCGTCTGTGGAAAAACAGATGTGACCCATCCGAATCTGGAGTTCCGGTACTGCTCCCGGTGCAAGGGGTATCACTGCTATTGTGAAGACCATATCAGTAGTCACGAACATGTGGAATAAAATTCGGCTGACCTCCTTAGAGGTCAGCCGATCTTTTATTTCCTTTTGTACAGGCAGATGTGATAGCCGATGCCGTTTTCCTCACCGTGCTCCAGCACTTGTGCCAGCTCCCATGCGGGATCCTCGTCCAGGTTGGGAAAGTATGTATCCGACACGGGGGTACAATGCACCTTGGTGATATAGGCCGTATCGCACATGGGAAGCATTTGGCGGTAGATACTGCCGCCACCGATGACCATGGCACGCTCTGCCGTTTTGGCAAGCTCCGCTGCCTCCTCCGGGCTGTGGACCACGGTAAAGCCGGGCAGGTCCAGAGCCTGCCGGGTCAGTGCCACATTTTGCCTTCCGGGCAACGGCTTTTGTCCGGGGAAGTCGCCGATGGTGCGGCGGCCTGCGATGACCATGGCACCACGGGTGGTCTCGCGGAAAAATTTCCGGTCTGCGGAAAGTGCCACCGGCTGGGTGCCGTCACGGCCAATGCCCCAGTCATCATATACTGCAACGATCAGTTCCATGCGGTCACCTCAGATTGCCATGGGAATTTCAAAGTCGAAGGGGTGGAATTGGTAGTCCTCCACCTTGAAGCTGTTTTTGGTAAAGTCATAGAAGTCTGTGACGCTATCGTCCAGCATGACCTTGGGGGCGGGATAGCCCTCCTTTTCCAGCATGGCCTTCACTGCCGGGATATGCCGGTCATAAATATGGCAGTCGGCGATAACATGGACCAGCTCCCCCGCTTCGTAGCCGGTAACCTGTGCCACCATCATCAGCAGCATGGCATACTGGCACACATTCCAGTTGTTGGCAGTGAGCATGTCCTGGCTGCGTTGGTTCAAAATTGCATTGAGCGTATTGCCGGACACATTGAAGGTCATGGAATATGCACAGGGATACAGATTCATCTCATGCAGATCCTGGAAATTGTAAATGCTTGTGAGGATCCGGCGGGAGGCAGGATTGTGCTTCAGATCGTACAGCACCCGGTCCACCTGGTCGAACCACCCTTCTTTGTACTGATGCTTGATGCCCAGCTGGTAGCCGTAGGCCTTGCCGATGGTGCCGTCCTCTCCTGCCCATTCGTCCCAAACATGGCTGCCCAGGTCCTCGATGCGGTTGGATTTCTTCTGCCAGATCCACAGCAGCTCATCCAGGGCAGACTTCCAGTATGTGCGACGCAGGGTCATAATGGGGAATTCTTCCTTCAGGTTATAACGGTTTACCACACCAAACTTTTTCACGGTATGGGCAGGCGTTCCGTCGGGCCAGTGGGGACGGACCTCCAAATCGGTATCGTAAAAGCCATTTTCCAAAATATCCAGGCATGTTTGGCGGTAGATTTCGTCAGCTCTGCTCATATAAAGCTCTCCCCTTTTCTTTGCGTTTCAATGGCTGTTTTGATTTCTTTTATTGTGATCAAGCCGGCACCCATAGCACCAAATTCCGCAGCGGCCCGGCTACCGTCATGAAAGCAGTAAACCGGACTCCAGCCGTGGCGTAAATTTTTTACGGTGCCGTCCCAGGTGCCGCCTCTGCCATACTCGGATTGTGCCACAAAGGTCTTTTCCCCCAGGGCATGGATGATCCGGTTCCGCAGCAATGCTCTGCGGGAGCTGAAAGGCAGGTCGAAGCCGTCCTCGGAAATGTATAAAACATTTTTATCCCCTGTCTGCTCCGTCAGCCGGTCTGCCACCACACTGATGACCTGTCCGCCGGCGGCAAGGCAGGCATTTTGTGCCGTACGATCTGCACCACGGGCGTTTCCGGACACCAGGACATACCCCAGCTTTGCAGCAAGGCGGCCCACTTCGTGGGCAAATTCTATATTCTCTTCCCTGCCCTCACGGCTGCCCACCAGGGCGATGGCCGGCTTTTGCAGCAGCGTTTTATCTCCCTTTGTCCACAGCACGGTGGGTGTGTCCATATCCAACCGGTAAGCAAGCCGGATGGGATAGTCGGGATTGGTCAGACCCACAAAGCTGCAGCCCTGTCTTGCCCCGGCTTTCACATAACCCATCATCTGCTCCCGTTGAGAGAACAGGTGTACCACACGCTCTGCCATTTTCCGGTCATAGCCCATGGCTGCCATGTCCTCCAGGGTGACGGTGGAGGCATTCCGCAGTTTGGGATATTTTTTGGACCGCAGGATCAGTGTGCGGAACTGGTGTAGCGACAGGCTTTTCCGCTGAGGGTCACCCAGAGAGGATGTCAGCAGCAGGAACCCCTGCTCCCGGGTGGTCATTTGAACCGCTTTTTGATGACCGGTGCCTTGACCTGATCCTCTGTCAAAGAGCCGTCATCCCCCAAAAGCATGGGTTTGATTTGGTAGCCGCAGTATTTACAGATCTCGTCCAGCTTAGCCTTCTCCGGGAAGTTGCCGATGATGGACCAGGCCACGCCCTTCCGCTTGGCACGGCCGGTACGGCCAATGCGGTGGACATAGTATTCATTTTCGTCGGGAATGTCAAAGTTGATGACGCAGTCCACATCATCCACATCAATGCCACGGGAGGCCACATCCGTAGCCACCAGTATAGCCAGCTTGCCCTCGCGGTAACGCTGCATGGTCTTTTCCCGCTGGCTCTGGCGGATGTCACCGTGGATGCAATCACAATCTGCCCCGGCCCGTTTGAAATCGTCGGAAAGCCGCTGGCACATGTGCTTGGTATTACAGAAGATCATTACCCGCTCATAGCCCTGGGTACGGATAAGCCGCAGCGTGGTCTCTGCTTTCTGCAGAGGAGAAACGGTAACGCTGTACTGGTCGATGTCGGGGCGGTCCTCCTGCTTAGGCTCTACGGTGATCTCCACCTCGTCCCGCTGGTACATCCAGGAAACCGTCATGACCTCCTGGGAAATGGTGGCAGAGAACAGGCACATGTTTTTCCGGTTCTTTAGCTTGTCCAAAATGCGGGTCACATCCTTGAAAAAGCCCATTTCCAGCATACGATCGGCTTCACCCAATACCACGGTCTGGATCTTGCTGAGCTGGATGTTCTTCCGGTTATAATGATCCATCAGCCGGCCGGGGGTAGCAACCACGATCTGAGGCTTCTTCTCCAGCTGTCTGGCCTGTCCCACGATGCCTGCACAGCCATACAGTACAGCCACCCGGATGCCCTGGTAGTAGGTCAGCAGGCTCCGCAGCTCGTCGCCGATCTGAATGGCCAGCTCCCGGGTGGGAGCAAGGATCAGTCCCTGGACATCAGGGCAATTTATATCCACATGCTCGATCATGGGAATACCGAAGGCAAAGGTCTTGCCGGTGCCGGTGGGTGCTTTGGCAAGGACATCCTTCCACTGC
>JAZNZG010000193.1:0-3100 GCA_045594825.1 Faecousia sp.
TCCGACTTGACCATATGAAACGGATTGCAGATCTGGACCTGCCCGGCTATGCCATTGGTGGCTTAGCTGTGGGAGAAACCGCTGAAGAGATGTACGACATTATCGAGGCTGTGGAGCCGTATATGCCCGCGGACAAGACCCGTTACCTAATGGGTGTTGGCACGCCTACCAATATCATTGAGGCAGTGGCCCGGGGTGTGGATTTCTTTGACTGTGTCATGCCTGCCCGTAATGCCCGGCATGCCCGCCTGTTCACATGGGAGGGTGCCATCAATCTGAAAAATGCCAAATATGCCAAGGATCTGAATCCCATTGACTCTCAGTGTGATTGCCCGGTATGCCGCAGATACTCAAGAGCATACATTCGTCATTTGTTCGTTGCCGAGGAAATGCTGGCAATGCGGCTTTGTGTCATGCATAACCTGTATTTTTACAACAAGCTGATGGAGAAAATCCGCAATGCCCTGGATAACGGAACATTCCAGCAGTTCAGATGTGAATATTCTGAAAAATTAAGCCGGCGAATTTAAATATTTCTTGCAATTTATCCATTTAATGCTATAATGAACTGGACATTACAAACGAAGGAGATTTTTCCATGAATATTTTGACTAGTCTTTTTGGCGAAGGCGGCGGCTCCACCATTATTATGCTGGTGGTTATGATTGCTGTTTTCTACTTCTTGCTGATCCGTCCCGAGAATAAGCGGAAGAAGGAAGCAGAGCAGATGCGGTCTGCTGTTAAGGTCGGTGACAGCGTCACTACCATCGGCGGTGTCGTAGGTACCGTTGTCAGCGTTAAGGATGACAAGTTTGTGCTGGAGACCAGTGCTGATCAGGTTCGCATTGAGTTTGCCAAGTGGGCTCTGTCCACCAACGAAACTGCTGCTGCAGCTGCCAAGGACGAGGAGAAGAAGCGTCAGGAAGCCAAGGCAAAGGCTAAGGCTGCCAAGAAGGCTGCCAAGAAGAAGGAAGACTGATTCTGATTGTGGAATAAATTGCTGTAAACCATTTGGTTTACAGCAATTTTTTCGATTGTTGCAATATTTGAAGGCTTATTGTATAATTACAGCGATATATCCCTGCGTCTAAAGGAGATGCTTTATGAAGATTTTGCGTATAACAACCATCCTGATTTTGTGCATGACACTGCTGATCCCGTGCGGTGCAGCCGCGACGGAAACGGATGTGTTTGAGTGGGAGATCAGCAAGGAGGAGCTGCTTGCCAGCCTTTGGGAAGCGGACATCACTTCCATCCATGAAGCCTATGAATTGGGTTGGATCACCTGCACGGAGTTAACGGAATATTATTTGGAACGTATCGATACCTATAACGATACATATAACTGCTTCATTACCCTTTGTGACGATGCGTTGGAGCAGGCTGCAAAGTGTGATGCTGCGATGGCAGCCGGTGAAGCCGACGGAAGCCTGTTTGGAATTCCAATGGTAGTCAAGGACAACATGGACTACGCAGGCTACCACACTACCAACGGTCATTCCAAAAACAGCAGCCAAATTGCAGACGGTAACGCCGATGTGGTGGAGTATATTTTGCAGGAAGGTGCTGTAATCATCGGTAAGACCAATATGAGTACAGAAGCCCAGGATGCCCGTGCCAGTGCCAGTGCTGCTGTTGGTGAAACCAAGAATGCCTACAACTCTGAACTGGCGGCAGGCGGTTCTTCCGGTGGCTCCGCGGTGGCCACATCCCTGAACTTTGCCTTAGCCGGACTGGGTACGGATACAAATTCCTCTCTGCGTTTGCCTGCGATCCTTAATGGATGTATTTCCTTGCGATCTACTTTTGGTGCCTTGTCTACGGAAGGTATTATTAAGCTCAACAGTACCCGTGATGTACCCGGTGTGATTACCCGTACCGTCATGGACCAGGCTATTATCCTGGATGTCCTTTCCGGTGGAACTACTGCTTACACAAAGAATCTGAACAGCGACGCTCTTTCCGGTCTTCGAATCGGTATTCTATATGAGCTTTCCTATGCCATCAGCAATGAGCGTAGCGAAAAAAATATTGACGACGAGGTGGCGGCAGCCTTTGAAAATGCCATAAATGAATTGGAAGCATGCGGTGCGGAAATGGTAGTTGTCAACATTCCCAATGTGCTGAACCTTGCCGGCGATACCCTGAATACTAACAAGTCCTCCTATAAGGAGACCATGTATAATGCCATTGTAAAGGCAATGGAAGATAAGGAAGTATCTGCACTGATCTTCCCCACATATCTTTCCACACCTCAGCGTTCCGGCCGGGATGCGGACGGTAATTACTGGAGCGTCTGGGAACAGACCTTCATCAATAACACAAGCCAGTTTTCTTCCTGTGCCAGCCTTCCGGAAATTGCGGTGCCCATCGGTCAGCATTCCCGTGGTGCCTGCATCGGCATGGAGATCGCGGCACTGAAAAACCAGGAACAGCTGCTTTTGGACATTGCCTACTCATATACGCTCAAGTATGACCATCGTCAGGCACCGGTCAATGCTCCGGACCTGTATACAGATCACTGTATCGGTACGCTTTCTGAAGTGATCGCCGATTACCATCGTTCCATGGAAGAATTTGAGGAGGCCAAGCGACTGGCTGAAGAAGAGGTTGCCCGTCAAGAAGAAGTAGAAAAAGAAACCGGTTTCATTTCTTCTGTTTTTAATGACAAGGATGAAGAGAAAACTCCTGCAGCACAAAACGATAAGGGCGGAAATGAGATCAGAATCATTTTGTACATCCTGCTTGCTCTCGTTGCGGCACTTCTGCTGTGTGCCATCATACTGTATATCCGTGTTCGCCGTGAACGGGAAAGACGCCGAAAAGCACGGCAAATGCGACGAAGAAACGGATAAAGTAAAGGACCTGCCAAAATTTGGCAGGTCCTTTTGTGTCATTTTTTCTTTTTAAGCTCGCCCCAGAAGCGTACGGTAGTGGATACAAGCAAGATTCCCACGGCAAGAGCACCGGCTATGGAAATGGTCTGCATACCCATGTTGGCAAAGCTTGCCATATCGCCCCGAACGACATGGTAGGCGGTATAATAAATTCCTGCACCGGGCAGTAATGGGAAGAGGGAAACAACCAGGTAGGAAATCGC
>JAZNZG010000194.1:0-3611 GCA_045594825.1 Faecousia sp.
CAGTTCTTTTATCGGGCCATAGGGATTTGTTTGCATGAACATTGTTCAAATTCCTTCAATAAAAAAGGACACCTTACGGTGTCCTCTTTTATTGGCGGAGCAGCAGGGATTTGTTTGCATTTTCATTCCCAAAAAATGAAAATATCGGTTCGGCTCCGTCAAGCCGTCGCCGGCAACAGTCCACCGGACTGTTGCATTTTTATTGTTCAAATCCCTTCAATAAAAAAGGACACCTTGCGGTGTCCTCTTTTATTGGCGGAGCAGCAGGGATTTGAACCCTGGCACCAGTCACCTGGCCTACGAGATTTCGAGTCACGCCTCTTCGACCACTTGAGTACTGCTCCATAGAACCCGGTTATTATATCAGCAGGACTTCAAAAAATCAAGGTTTTTTCACCATGTCGATCACCTGGCACACCTGCTTTGTAATCGCATCGTAGTTCTTCCTGCTGTGCGGCCGTAGACAATTGGAACAATCTTTAATGCCGTTTTCTGTATAAGTAAACTTGCCCCCGCATTTGTCCCCCAACGCATACAGAGGGCAGTAGCAGAACAGACAGCTGAACTGTTCCAGGTCAACATCCTTATGACAAGGGAAATATTCGCAGGCTCTGTTCTGGAAAAAATCACAATTCGACATGGCAGACTCCTTTGCTTTTGGCATGGACTGTGTTATAATCGTTTTATAAAAGCTTCAGCATACGGTCCAGGGGTAGATATCCGGTGGGTCCAAAGTGAATTCCATAGGCTCTCCGGTTCCGGGGTGGCAAAATGCCAGGCGGTACGACCACAGGGCGATCTCACATTCGTCCTCTAAAAGGCTGTACTTCCGGTCCCCCACAAGGGGCCAGCCTCTTCCAGAGAATTGGGCCCTTATCTGGTGGGTACGGCCTGTTTCCAGCCGGATCCGGACGCGGCTGAGGGCATCGGTGCTGTTCAGGGTTTCATAGTGGAGAACGGCCTCCTGCACATCTTTTCCCGGCTCTGTTACAATGTATGTCTTCCGCTCCTGCTTATTTCGCTGCAGCAGGTCACGGAGGGTATCCCGGGGGAGTGTTTTCCCGTGGACAACAGCCAAATATTCCTTTTGAAAGCTTCCCTCCCGGATCTGTCGGGACAGTTCCGAGGCAGCCGCTCCGGAGCGGGCAAGCACCATCAGCCCCGACACCACCCGGTCCAGCCGATGTACCGTCCGCACATCCGCCTTCTCATTTCCAAGGGCATTCCGTACCAGCTCCGGCATTCCGCCGGGCTCGTCGGTGGACAGTACCCTTGCAGGCTTGACGCAGACCACTATATCCTTATCCTGATAAATCAGTTCCATATTTTTCCCACCTTTTTCTTATCCTAACAAAAATCCACCTCATTTTCAAGTCAAAAGGAGGCTCCTTATGAAAATCGTGATCACCGACGGCTACGCTCTGAACCCCGGCGACCTGAGCTGGGATGTGTTTAACCAATTCGGCCAGGTCGTTCATTATGTCCGTACCCCCGATGAACTGGCGGCGGAACGGATCGGCGATGCCGATATTGCTCTTATCAATAAAACCTGTGTCACCGCCCAGGTCATGGATGCCTGCCCCAATCTGAAGCTGATCTGCGTTATGGCCACCGGCTACAATGTGGTTGACTGCCAGGCTGCAAGGCAGCGGGGCATCCCGGTTTGCAATGTCCCCGGTTACGGTACCGCTGCCGTGGCACAGTTCACCTTTGCTTTACTTCTGGAGCTGTGTCACAGAGTCGGCCATCACAGCGATTCCGTTCATGCAGGCAAGTGGTGCAGCTGCCCCGATTTCTGTTATTGGGACACGCCCCAAACAGAGCTTGCCGGCAAAACCATGGGTATCATTGGATTCGGCCGCATTGGCCGTGCTGCAGGCTCCATCGCCAAGGCATTTGGTATGCAGGTCCTCGCTTACAACCGCAGCCGCTGTCCCGAGGGCGAGGCCATCGGTGAATATGTGGAGTTGGATGAGCTGCTGCGGCGTTCGGATGTGATCTCCCTCCACTGTCCTTTGACGCCTCAAACCAAGGGGATCATCTGCCGGGAAAACCTTGCAAAAATGAAGGATGGAGCCATCCTTATCAACACCGCCCGGGGACCTCTTGTGGACGAGCAGGCTCTTGCAGACGCACTGACAAGCGGCAAGCTTCGGGGTGCCGCTGTGGATGTGATCTCGGAGGAGCCTATGGAGAAGGACAATCCCCTGCTGGGCATCCCCAACTGCATTATAACGCCACACATGGCATGGGCTCCTGTGGAGAGCCGTCGGCGGATCATGGATTGCACCGTTAAAAATATAGCTACCTTCCTGGAGGGTGCTCCTTCCAATGTGGTAAACTAAAAAGCCGGGCGGTCTGACCGCCCGGCTTTTTATCAAAAAATATAGGACAAAAGGTACAGCACCAGCATGTGCAGCGGATAGAACAGATAGAAACCGTACTGAAGAGCTTTGCCTCCGGTCTTTCCGGCAATGGTGCCCTTTTTGCCGTTGTAGGCAAAAATCAAAGGAAGTGCAAGTGCAGAATATGCCTGCGTGGCCTTCCACTGACTGATAGACGGAAATGCCCGGGGAGTGCCCAACAGCAAAAGTGCGAAATTTTTTGCACCCGACAAAACAAAATTATAATAGATGGCACAGAAGAAGCCGATAACGGTAAGCACCTTCCAGCCAAAGCCCTTGTGGTCGCAAAAATAAAATACAAGGATCATCAAAATGCCGACGGCACCGTAATCCGAAACGATAACGCCCAGATGGTAAAGAGCAGACACAATGATCGACGGTATTAGGCAGAACCAGTGAAGGACCTTATGCTTCCGCATGGTATCCACGCTCCACAGGCACAGCAATGCTGCCAGCAGGGTGAAGAACACATTACCGTTATTGTACCAAAGCTTTCCATAAAGGAATAAATTAAAGGGGATCTGTGTTGCCAACGCAAATATCGCAAGACGCAGGGCATATTTGGTCTTACTGGAAGTATGGCGATAGCCGTTGTAGATCATGTATACGAAGATAGGAAATGCAAGACGGCCAATGATCCGCAATGGATATATATTCCAGAAAAAACCGATGTGGTCCAAAAGCATGCAGATGCATGCGATGATTTTCAAAGTTAAAGCAGACATGTCAGCACTTCCTGTCAAAAATATAGTAATATGATACACGATACAGCAAAAGATTGCAAGAAAAACCTCACAGCCTAAGCTGTGAGGTTAGTGTTCGCGTTACCTATTTTCCCGGGCAGTCGCCCGCCAAGTATCGTCGGCGTACATGAGCTTAACTTCTGTGTTCGGCATGGGAACAGGTGGACCCTCATGACAATCAACACGAACTCGTTAGGATGGCATCTAAGCCATCTCATATGTCAAAAGCCTATTGGCTTCTAACAGCATAAAAATTATAACACTGACATTTTTATATGTCAAGATATTTTTTGGTGACCCATACCGGATTCGAACCGATGTTAACGGCGTGAGAGGCCGCTGTCTTAACCACTTGACCAATGGGCCGTGGTGCACCTTCAGGGACTCGAACCCGGGACCCACTGATTAAGAGTCAGTTGCTCTACCAACTGAGCTAAAGGTGCAGGTCTTCTGGAGTGCTATG
>JAZNZG010000195.1:0-3367 GCA_045594825.1 Faecousia sp.
CTTAATGGAACAAATTGAATACAAAGGGCCATTGAAGCCATCCTGTTTGCAGCAGGTGAACCCGTGGAAATTTCCCGCCTGGCCATGACCCTGGAATCGGACGAAAAAGATATTGAAGCAGCCGTCAATGCCTTGGCAGACGAGCTTTCCTTTAATCGCAGAGGCATCCGCATCCTGCGTCTTGAAAACAAATACCAAATGGTATCTTCCGGTGAAATGGCAGACTATGTTACCAAATGCCTGGAGACCCGGAAACCACCCAAATTGTCTGCCTCCCAGCTGGAGACCCTTACCATTGTGGCCTATTACCAGCCGGCAACCAAGGCCATGGTGGAGCAGATCCGTGGTGTTGACAGTACCTATTCCATTTCCGCACTCTTAAACAAGAAACTGATTGAGGATGCGGGCAGACTGAATGTACCCGGCCGTCCCATCCAGTACCGTACGACACCGGATTTCCTGCGTACCTTCGGCCTGTGCTCTTTGGAAGAGCTGCCTGCAATTGAAAAGGTGGACCTGGGTGAGCCGGTGATCCCCGAGGAGGGTCAGCAGATCACCATGGAGGAGGGATAAACCATGGGCTGGCTTATTGCGGCCGGTGTGCTGTTCCTGCTGGCGATTTTACCCATAGGCATCAGTGCCATCTACAACACCTATGGCCCTTTGGTGCGATTGATCGTCGGACCTGTTAAGTTCACGGTTTTCCCCTCTAAAAGAGAGAAAAAAGAAAAGGACAAGCCCAAGACCAAGAAGGAGAAAAAAGAACCTGCCCCTTCTGTAAAAACCAAAAGTAAGGAAAAAAAAGGCGGCAGCTTTAAGGACTTTCTCCCTTTGGTAGATTTGATTCTGAATTTTTTGGGTAAATTCCGCAGAAAGCTCCGGGTAAACCGACTGGAAATGAAACTCGTTATGGCGGCCGATGACCCCTGTGATCTGGCGGTCAACTATGGTAAAGCGTGGACAGCACTGGGCAATCTGATGCCCCATCTGGAGCGTCTGTTTGTTATCAAAAAGCGTAACCTTGAAGTGGAGTGTGACTTCACAGCAGAAAAAACCTTGATATTTGCCCGCTTGGATCTGACCATAACTATTGGCAGAATTTTGTCATTGGGCGTGGTCGACGGGATCCGGATCTTACGGCAGTATCTGAAAATAATGAAAACAAGAAAAGGCGGTGCAAAATAATGAGCCAGAAACTTCCCAATATGCTGGATTCTACCATTGCAAAGATCCGTGAAATGGTGGATGTTAACTCTGTGGTGGGCGAAGCCATTACCACACCCGACGGCGTAACCATTATTCCCATTTCCAAAGTCAGTGTGGGCTTTGGCGGTGGCGGCTCCGATTTCGTTTCCAAGAATGTGAATCATGGAGAAAATCCCTTTGGCGGCGGTGTAGGTGCCGGCGTTAAGGTGACCCCCATCGCTTTCCTGGTTATCAAGGAGGGCAGTGTCCGCATGCTGCCTGTGGCCGCACCTGCAAATACCACTGCTGACCGGCTGGTGGAAATGGTCCCCGATACCCTGGATAAGATCGCTGCTTTTATTGACTCCCGCACGGAGAAGAAAGCGGAATAAATCCCATTTCCCGGGAAAAGCTATCCCCGGGTGATGAAAGTGAAAAAAAGAATTGCCGGGATGGCAGCTGCTTTGCTGGCTGCCGTCCTGTTTTTTCCATGTAAGGCACAGGCGATCTCTGCCCAAAGTGCCATTGTGATGGATGCACAGACCGGGCGGGTGCTGTATGAAAAGCAGGCAGATGAACGCAGCCTGATCGCCAGCACAACAAAGATTATGACCGCATTGGTGGTCTGTGAACAATGTAATGTGCTGGACCGGATGAAGATCCCCAAAGAAGCAGTGGGTATTGAGGGCTCCTCCATGTACCTGCAGGAGGGGGAAGTGCTGACGATACAGGAGCTTCTCTACGGCCTGATGCTCCGCAGCGGTAACGACGCAGCGGTAGCTCTTGCCATCTATTGCGGTGGAACGGTGGAGGGGTTTGCTCAGCTTATGAACGATAAGGCCCATATGTTGGGTATGGAGAACAGCCATTTTGTGAATCCACACGGCCTGGATGCACCGGACCATTACTCCACAGCCCGCGATATGGCAGTCCTTGCCTGTTATGCCATGGAAAATCCTGTTTTTGCCCGTACCGTGTCCGCTAAATCGGTAACAGTGGGCAACCGCAGCTTGCAGAATCATAACAAACTGTTGTGGCAGGTAGAGGGGGCAGACGGTGTCAAGACCGGCTATACCAAGGCTGCGGGGCGGATCCTGGTTTCCAGTGCGGTCCGGCAGGGAAGACGCCTTGTGGCGGTGACCATCCATGCTCCCGACGATTGGCAGGACCATAAGACCCTTTTGGAGGATGGCTTTTCCGGATACAGCCTGCGGCCGGTGGTAGTGCGTGGTGAGGTGCTTGGGACCGTAGAGACGCTGGGAGGCGAAACCGGTTCCGTAACGCTCTTGGCGGGTGAGGACTTTTCTTACGCAATGACCCCGAGTGAGCAGCCGGAGATCGTTATTTCCGGCCCCGGCTTTGTCTACGCCCCTGTGGTTCAGGGCCAGTCGGCCGGCTATGCCTATATATGCCTCGACGGCAAAGCGGTTGGCAAAGTCCCGCTCCATTACGGCTTGACCGTGGAGCAGGAGAAACCGCCGGAGCCGTCTTTTTGGCAAAAACTGTTTGGAGGAAACGACCCATGAAAGAACGCTTGCAGAAGATACTGTCTGCCTACGGTGTGGCATCCCGACGCCGTGCGGAAGAGATGATTGTGTCCGGCAGAGTGACCTGCAACGGGCAAATATGCAGGCTGGGAGACAGTGCCGACCCCGATATCGATACGATCCTTGTGGACGGGAAACCACTCCCGTCCCGTGGAGCGTATGTGTACATATTGCTCCACAAACCCAGAGGGTATGTTACCACCCTTTCCGATGAAAAGGGCAGAAAAAATGCTGCACAGCTTGTAGCTGACTGCGGTGTGCGGGTATACCCTGTGGGGCGTTTGGATATGGATTCCGAAGGCTTGCTGCTTTTTACAAATGACGGAGCGTTTGCAAACCTGCTGATGCACCCAAAGCATGAGGTGAACAAAACTTACCGTGTAACCGTCACAGGCTACACGGAAGATGGCCTGGAACGGTTGAAGCAACCGATGACTCTGGATGGTTATACCATCCGTCCACCCCAAGTCCTTATGCAGCGGCAGCCGGGAGATAAGGCACAGCTGCTGATGACCATTCATGAGGGCCGGAATCGGCAGATCCGCAGAATGTGTGAATTGGCAGGCATGAAGGTGGTACGGCTTGTCCGTGTTGCAGAGGGCAATGTGACCTTGGGCGATCTGCCGCTGGGAAAG
>JAZNZG010000196.1:0-3380 GCA_045594825.1 Faecousia sp.
CCATGCACATATGAACGACCCGGCCTTTGACGGGGATCGGGCAGAAATGATCGCAGGCCTTAAGGATAAGGGCGTGGGCCTTGTGATGAATGTGGGCTGCTGCCTGGAATCCTCCCGGGATTCTTTGGCACTGGCGGAGCAATACGATTTTGTATATACCTCCGTTGGCTCCCATCCCGATTCTGCCACGGAGGTGGATGAGGCCGCCATTGAAGAATACAGAAAGTTATGTAAACTTAATCCCGCCAAAGTTAAGGCCATCGGTGAGATCGGCCTGGACTATTATTACGAGGACATTCCCAGGGAGATTCAGCAGAAAGCCTTTGTGCTGCAGATGGAGCTGGCCAGAGAGCTGGATATGCCGGTGATCGTCCATGAACGGGACGCCCACCAGGACGGCATGGACATCGTCCGCAAATTTCCCGGTGTTACCGGCGTGTTTCACTGCTATTCCGGCTCTGCGGAAATGGCCCGGCAGCTTGTAAAGCTGGGCTGGTACATCGGCTTTACCGGGGTGCTGACCTTTAAAAATGCCCGCAAAGCGGTGGAGACCGCTGCCAGTATCCCCCTGGAACGGATCGTGCTGGAAACGGACTGCCCCTTTATGGCACCGGTGCCCTACCGGGGCAAGCGGAATGATCCCGGCTACCTGGGTTATATGGCAGAAAAATTGGCCGAGATCCGTGGGATCCCGGTGGACGAGGTCCGGCGGATCACCACGGAAAACGGCAAACGGTTATACAGAATTTAATTTTGCTCCAGTCTGCGGAGTACCTTGACCAGCTTTTCCACAAAGCCCCAGACAGGGGGCTCCAGCCACTTGTCGTAGAGGATGCACATGTACAATGCCTGGTGCCAGTTTTCAAGGGGAACGAAGCGGACATCCTCCCGGTGCTGCAGGCACCGGTCTGACAGAACGCACACACCCACACCGGCAGCCACCAGGTCCAATGCGGCCTGGGCGGTATTCACCGTGCAGACGATGCGTTCATCCGGGTCCCACTGGAAACGGCTTTCCGCATCATAATGGAAAGCCACCTGGGGCTCGTGGAGGAGTTGCTGGGGCAGCAATACAGATTTCTTGGCCAGAGGATGTGCTGCGGGCAGTGCCACGCAGAAGTCTCTCTGGCCTAATTTGCGAAAATGGAGGCTCCGGTCCCGGTTGGTGGTGTCTACGATGGCCATGTCCAGCTTTTCCTGCCGCACCAGGTCCAGCAGCTCCTCGGCAGAGCCTTCCGTCAGACGGAACCGGATCCGCTGGTTTTGCCGGGCGTAGAATCCGATCTCTTTGGCCACCGTGCCGCTGAGGGTACCGGAAACCATACCCATGCGGATCACCACCGGGGCACTGACCATGCTGTCCCGCAAGGTCATGGTGGCGGTATTCAGCTCCTGCAGGGCGGAGTCTACCTTTTCCCGGAAGAACCGACCCTCCTCCGTCAGACGGATGTTCCGGCCCACCTTTTCAAACAGCTTGATGCCTCCCAGCTCGGTTTCCAGATGATGGATGGCACTGCTCAGGGAGGGCTGGGAAATGCCCAACCGGGCCGCCGCCAGAGTGTAATGCTCCAGCTGTGCCAGCACGGAAAAGTACCGCAGATAGTTGTAGTTCATAAACCCACCTCAAAACCTATAGATATAAACTATAAATAAAATATCATAACTATATTGGTTTTTGCAAGAAAAAATTATATAATTCTCACGGAAAACATAAAATCCCCAATAACGGGCTGTGGATGCCGGATACGGCACCCGGTTTGGAAGAAATCACAAAACAGGGCGGGAAAAAGCCAATTCTGTGATTGCATTTGACGGGAGAATGTGATACCATGATATGTGGAAATCCGTTAAAAGCGGAGCATTGCTACATATATCCAAGGAGAACCGATTTCATGAGCTTTACCTACCGTGGCCTGAAGGCCCAGCATAACAGACATATCATCACCGATGCAGAGGTGGATCGCCAGATCCAGCGGCTGCAGCAGCAGAATCCCCGGATCGCAGTTATCAAGGACCGTCCCACTGAGAAGGGCGACGAGGTGGTGCTGGATTATGCGGGCTACTGCAATGGTGTGCAGTTTGAAGGCGGCACCGCACAGAATCAGACATTGGTGCTGGGCAGCGGTATGTTTATCCCCGGCTTTGAGGAGCAGCTCCTGGACAAGGTTCCCGGAGAGCCTGTTCTGGTACAGGTGACCTTCCCGGAGCAGTATCACTCCGAAGCCCTGGCCGGCAAGGCAGCGGAGTTCCACTGCACCATCCACGAGATCCGGGTCAAGACCCCCTACGAGCTGGACGATGTTTTCGCCCAGGAGGTTGGCGGCTGCTACACCTTTGCAGAGATGCAGGAGCAGATGAAAAAGAGCCTGCAGTCCTACACCGATGAGCGTGGGGAAATGGACCTGCAGGACAGACTTCTGCGGCAGGCTGCAGCCACGCTGGAGTACACCGTGGACAAAGAGGAACTGGAAAACGCCGTAAACGAGCAGCTGCAGAACATGGAGGCACAGCTTAATCAGCAGGGCCTGAATCTGGATATGTACTGCCGGTTTATGAACACCACCAGGGAAGACCTGCGTAAGGATGCCTATCCCGCAGCGGAAGCCGCTCTTCGGAATCATGCCGCCGTGGCAAAGATCGTGGAGCTGGAAAACCTGGAAGCGACCCAGGAAGAGATCGGACAGGCACTGGCACTGATCTGCCGTCAGAACAAAGTGACCATGGATCAGCTCCGGGAGATGTACGATGCCGAATTTGAAGCGGCAGTTATGAAAAGTGTACTCACCAGTAAGGTCATGCGTCTTATCCGGGATGCAGCAGATGTTACGGTAGTATAATAGATTAAAAAATATTGTGCCGCAAAGGCACCAAAATTAAGGAGGAACACCCACATGGCAATCGTTTTTGACGAGAATGGCAAGTATGTAGGCGAAAATGGTATTGTAAAGCTGGATCCCACTCAGTTCGCTGACTGGCAGATCGCTGAGGAAGCAGAGAAGAGCCTTCCCTCTGTTGACTTCTTCCGCCAGAAGCTGGGCCTGCTGGAAGACGAGATCATCCCCTACGGCAAGACCCCCAAGATTGACTTCATTAAGGTCATGAACCGTCTGGCCGACAAGCCCGATGGCAAGTTCATCGAAGTCACCGCCGTTACCCCCACCCCCTTCGGTGAAGGTAAGTCCACCGTTTCTCTGGGTCTGATCGAAGGCCTGGGTTACATCGGCAAGAACGCAGGCGGTGCTCTGCGTCAGCCCTCCGGCGGCCCCACCATGAACGTTAAGGGTACCGCAGCAGGCGGCGGCAACGCTCTGCTGATGCCCATGACCGAGTTCTCCCTGGGTCTGACCGGCGATATCAACGACATCATGAACGCTCACAAC
>JAZNZG010000197.1:0-4142 GCA_045594825.1 Faecousia sp.
TTATACCTTCCAAAGCATTGACCGGCTGTTTATTTGATGCGTTCACCGTTACGAAACGGCCTGTAAAATTTACCCCCGGAGTTTTGGAGTGCCCCAATTTGTGCGGACAGTACAAAAAGCCCCCTGTGTAGGCAATATTTAGTTTTAAGCGGAGTGGCGTAGCGTTAGCGGCGCCACTCCAGTTTTATTCTGGATGCGCTCGTGGTTATAGAAGTGGATGTATCTGTCAATCAGATCATTGGCCTCACGGAATGTCTTAGGTCTGTGCCGGTAGATACACTCTGTTTTCAGAATGGAGAAGAAATTTTCCGCCATTGCGTTATCATAAGGATTACCTTTCCTTGACATTGACGGAGTTATACCGTAAGATTGAGTTAGCTTGAAGTATGCTTGTGATGTGTATTGAAAGCCCTGGTCGCTGTGGAGCTGCAACTCCGCAGCGACCCTCTTTTTCTCCTTCTTCATAGCTAACCGTATTGTGTCCAGAACGAGATTGATGGTTTGTTGTGTGGCTGTCTTATATGCCACAATGCTGTTATCGTACAGATCCCGGATCATGGATAAGTACAGTACGCCTTCCTTGGTATGGATGTAGGAAATATCTGTGACCCATTTTGCATTTGGTTTGTTTGACTGAAACTGCCGATTTAGCAGATTCTCATACTTATGCACCTGCTGGCCAAGATTGACCCATTTTCTATGTCGACGAATCTCTGACAGTAGACCATACTTTTTCATAATTCTAAGCACAGTTTTTGGATTTTTCTGAATATTTCTATCGCTCAGCCATCTCCAGACCCGTCTGTAACCATATGTTTTGTCTGTCTTGTTCTGACATTCCTTAATCTTTTTCGCCAACTCGGTGTCACGCTCTGGCTTACCCATCCGCTTAACAAAGTCATAGTACCCACTGCGAGATACCTCGAAGAATTTGCACATAACAGACACAGGATATTCTTGTCGGTGACGATAGATGACTGCATACTTGACCTTTGGCCTCACTCCCTTTCCGTGGACTGCAGAAAATCCCGCAGCAACTTGTTTTCCATCTGCAATTTTGCTATTTCACGTTCGTAATCTTCATTGGTTGTCAGCTGGCGGGTACGCGGCCTCCCTTTTGGCTTTGGCACGCCGGGTATCTTTTTCTTGCGCTCTCGTTTTAGTAGCTCATGAACCGGACGGTAGCCTGTTAATCCTAATTCGTCAGCTACTTCCTGCTGTGTCATTCCCGATGCCAGCATCTCGTTGATCTGTTTCAGCAGGTGTTGTTTCTTTTGATATTGTTTTGCCATACAATTACCCCCTAGTGTAGTTATTATCCTACACTAGGGGGTGTTTTGTCTATTGTCCGTTTTTACTGGTTCTGTTCATTTGACCGGGGGCGATGTGTTAAAGCTTAACGGGCTGGATGTGCCAAATTTCCTCGGCGTACTGCCGGATGGTACGGTCAGAGGAGAACTTACCGCCGCTGGCGATATTCATCAGACACTTGCGGCCGAAGGCCAGCCGGTCTGCGTAATCCTTGTTGACCTGGAGCTTGGCGTCCATATAGGACTGGTAATCCATCAGCAGGAAGTAGGGGTCGGCACGGTGCCAGGAAGCACCGTCCAGCAGGGCGTGATACAGGTCCCGCAGGCCGTCGTCCACCTGCACGGTACCGTCCACCAGGGTATCGATGGCCCTATGGAGTCTGGGGTTGTGGTCGTAGATCCAGCGGGGGTTGTAGGAATCCCGGGCTGCGTTGATCTGTTCCACGGTGGCACCGAAGATATAGTTATTCTCCTTACCGGCCTCCTTGACGATCTCCACATTGGCACCGTCCATGGTACCCAGGGTCACGGCACCGTTGAGCATCAGCTTCATGTTACCGGTACCGGAAGCCTCTGTACCGGCAGGAGAGATCTGCTCAGAAACATCGGCGGCGGGGATGATATGCTCGGCGTAGGAGCAGTTGTAGTTCTGCACGAAGACGACCTTCAGCTTATCGTTCACAGCGGGGTCGTTGTTGATCATCTTGGCGATGCGGTTGATATAGCGGATAACGGCCTTGGCCCGGGCGTAGCCGGGAGCGGACTTGGCACCGAAGAGGTAAACGGTGGGCTGGAAGTCCTTGAGGGAGCCGTCCTTCAGCCGGAAGTAAATATCCACCACAGACAGGGCGTTCAGCAGCTGCCGCTTATACTCATGGGCCCGCTTGACCTGGACATCGAACATGAAATCGGGGCTGAGCTTGACGCCTTCCTTTTCGGCGATGACCTGGCACAGCTGTTCCTTTTTGACCCGCTTGATGGCATTGAACTGGCGGACCATATCGTCATCGATCATGGGCTTGAGCTTAGCCAGGCGATCCAGATCCTTCAGGAAGTCACCGCCGATGCGGTACTTGATGAGCTGGGTCAGCTCAGGGTTGCACAGACCCATCCAGCGGCGGGGGGTAACACCGTTGGTCTTGTTTTGGAACCGTTCGGGGAATACCTTGTACCAGTCCTTGAAGCAATCGTCCTTCAGGATCTGGGAGTGGATCTCAGCGACACCGTTGACATAGTTGCCCACATAAACGGACAGGTTTGCCATATGGGCGGTGTTGTCCCGCACGATGAACAGGCCGGGATGCTCCCGCTTCAGCTTCTCGTCGATGCGGTTGATGATATCCACGATCTGGGGCACCACAGAGTACATCAGATCCAGAGGCCACTTCTCCAGGGCCTCACCCATAACGGTGTGGTTGGTGTAGGAGAAGGTGTGAGCGGCGATATCGAAGCTCTGGTCGAAGTCCATGCCCTCGGCCATGAGCAGGCGGATCAGCTCGGGGATGGACATAGCCGGATGGGTATCGTTGAGCTGAATGGCATAGAACTCAGCCAGGCGGCTCAGATCGCTGCCGTGGACGGACTTATACACCCGGAGCATATCCTGCAGGGAAGCAGAGGAGAGCACATACTGCTGCTTCAGACGCAGACGCTTGCCTTCCCATGTGGTATCGTTGGGATACAGCACGCGGGTAATGTCCTCGGCCTTATTTTTCTGGGTCAGGGCCCGGAGGTAATCCTGGTCGTTAAAGGCCTTGAAGTCCAGTTCTTCCTCGGCCTCACACTGCCACAGGCGGAGGGTGCCGATATTTTTGGTACCGTAGCCGATGACGGGGACATCATAAGGCACAGCCAGCACGGTATGGTCGGGGAAGGAGACCTTTACGGTGTGATTGTAGCGGCGGTAGGACCAGGGGTCACCGTACTTGGACCAGTCATCGGCATTTTCCACCTGGGCACCGTCCTGGTCAAATTTCTGCTTGAACAGGCCGAACTTATACCGCAGGCCGTAGCCACTGAGGGGAATATCGATGGAAGCGGCAGAATCCAGGAAGCAGGCAGCCAGTCTGCCCAGGCCGCCGTTACCCAAAGCGGCGTCTTCAATATCTTCCAGGACAGCCAGGTCCACGCCACGCTCGGCAAAGACCTGCTTCATCTCGTTGAGGATACCCAGGTTGAACAGGTTGGAATACACCAGTCTGCCCACCAGGTACTCGGCGGAGATGTAGTAAGCCTTTCTCTGATGCAGGCGGGCGGCCTTTGCGGCACTCCAGTTGTCGGCAATAGCCATCATCACAGACCGGCCCAGAGCCTCGTGAAGCTCCTGAGCGGTAGCCTCCTGCAAGGAAACGTCGTAGGTATACTTCAGCTGAGCTTCGGTCCACTGAAGGATGTTACGGCAATCATATTTCATACTTTTTCTCCATTCTTTTCTCCCAAACGACCATACAATTTGGTCATACGGAATATTTTTTCAGCGAGGTCGTCGCTGATAAAGTCAGATTTTGCTCTCCAGGTCCAGTTACTGCCGTCGCAGGTACCGGGGAAATTCATCCGGGCCTGTTCACCCAGGTCCAGGTAGTCCTGCATGGGGATAATGGCCATATTGGACACAGAGGCCATGGCGGTGCGGATGACGCCCCACACGATGCCCTCATCCTCCGTCAGATGCATATACTCTTTGGCGTAGTCGGCAGCGTCCTTGGGAGCGGCATCGAACCACTGACGGGTGGTCATATTGTCGTGGGTACCGGTGTAACACACGGTATTGGGGCTGTAATTGTAGGGCAGGTAAGTCGGATCGTAGCCATGTCGTTCTGTGAGCCAAGGAGG
>JAZNZG010000198.1:0-3344 GCA_045594825.1 Faecousia sp.
GACAATGTCTTTACCTATGCAGGTGAGGAGCGGGACGGCATGGGAAGAAACAAGTACCGTCAGGAACTGGTTTTGGGAGCCATGCTGGAATATGAATGGATTACCCAGAAGGAATATGACGAGGCTGTTGCCCAGGAACTGGTGCTCAAATCCGAGATCGCTCCCGAAGATACCATGACCTACTGCAGCAATCCTGCCTGTACTTTTGAAGATATTTTAAGTGCTTACTATGAGGACACCGGCATTTATTACTGCCCTGCCTGCGGCAGTGAAGCCGATGTGGAAGCAAATGCCTCTCAGACCTATTATTCCTGGTATGCAGAAACTGTCCTTGAAGATGTGGCAATGGCTTTGGCAGAGCAGGACGGTGTTGCCTGGAACGATGCCACAGAGCAGATGTACAAGCAGAAGATCCAGCGGGCGGGCTATCATATTTATACCTGCCTGGATATGGAAGTCCAGGAACAGCTGGATGCCATTTATACAGACAGCAGCAACATTCCCTCTGTCAAGGGCGGTCAGCCTTTGCAGTCTGCTATGGTTATCATTGATAACAACACCGGTGATATTGTGGCACTGGTAGGCGGTGTAGGGGAGAAGGAAGGCTTTGATAACTGGAATCGTGCTGTGGACGCCCGTCTGCAGTCCGGCTCGTCCATCAAACCTCTGTCGGTATACGCACCTGCCTTTGAATCCGGCGTCATCACCCCCGCAACGGTGGTTCGGGATATGCCCATCTCCTATGCAGACGGCTGTTATCCATTAAATGACAACCGGACCTACTCCTACGGCAGGACCGTCTACTCTGCAGTTACAAGCTCGGTGAACGCGGTGGCGGCACAGACCCTGGAAATGTCCGGCGTCAATTATGCTTTTGAATTTGCCAGGGATAAGTTCGGCTTGTCCACTTTGGTGGAGAACTATGTTGATTCCACCGGAAAAGAACATTCTGATATGGATTTTGGCCCCCTGGCCATGGGTGCACAGACCTGGGGCGTTACTGTTCGTGATATGGCTACGGCATTTGCTACTTTTGCAAATGACGGTATTTACCGCAAAGCCAGAACCTTTACTAAGGTTTACGACAGTGAAGGCAACTTGATTTTGGACAATGTTCAACAGCAGGAGCAGATACTCAGCGAGAAGACTGTAAATTATATGAACTATTGTCTGGTGAACGCAACGGCAAACGGCACCGGTACCGAGGCTAAGATCTCCGGCATCACTACCGCAGGCAAGACCGGTACCACAGACAGCAACAAGGACAGATGGTACTGTGGCTTTACCGGCTACTATACTGCGGCTGTATGGTGTGGCTTTGACACACCTGCAAAGATCCGTCCCACTTCTGTTAACAATCCCTCTGCTGTCCTGTTCAAAAAGGTTTTGAACCCACTGCATAATAATCGGGAGAGCATCTCTTTGTACAGCACAAGTGATATGGTCTATGTGAGCATGTGCCTGGATTCCGGCATGTATGCAACAGATGCATGCAAGGCAGATCCCCGCAGCCTTGACCGCACAGCAGGTGCTTATTTGTATCCGGAGGATCGTTCTGGTGAAAAATGCGATCAGCATGTTCTGGTGGACTACTGCTCCGGCGGCGGTGTAGCTACGGAGTATTGTAAGCACTTTGCAGAAGAAATGAGTTCCGTAAAGATCAGCAGTAAAGGTCTTCTGAAACTGACGCGTGAGGAACTGGATGACTTGCTGCGTCCCGGAAAGTATTTGAAGAGTGATTTTAAGGATAACAGCTATATTTACCTGGTGGATGAAGACGGTGACGATGCCGTATTCAACGGTATTGACGGAAAACTGAAGCAGTGGCAGGATGCCCCCTATGTTATCTGTCCCGAACACACTAAGGAAGCATGGGAGGCCTATCAGGAACAACAGGCTACTGAGCCCGAAACAGAGCCGACAGATACCACCGAAGGTGATTCCTGGCTGATTTGGCCGTAATAGAACGAAGGAGAAAACCATGATTTGGATGTCAGATGAATGGAAGGACTATGAGGTTTTGGACACCTCTGCCGGTGAACGGCTGGAGCGTTGGGGTAAGTATATCCTTGTGCGGCCCGATCCTCAGGTGATTTGGAATACTCCCCATGCTGACCCTGCATGGAAGAAGTACGATGCCCGGTATGTCCGCTCCTCCACAGGCGGCGGACACTGGACAGACCATCATCTGCCGGAACGCTGGCAGATCCGATATAAGGACTATCTGACCTTTAATGTCAAGCCCATGAATTTCAAGCATACCGGCGTTTTTCCGGAACAGGCTGCCAACTGGGATTTTATCCGTGATAAAGTCGCATCTGCCAACCGTCCTGTGCGGGTGCTGAACCTGTTTGCCTATTCCGGCGGTGCTACTTTGGCAGCTGCCGCTGGCGGAGCCGAAGTGTACCATGTGGATGCTTCCAAGGGCATGGTGGCATGGGCCAGGGGGGTTGGGGCGGCATCCGGACTTTCCGACAGAGCCATCCACTGGATCGTGGACGACTGCGGCAAGTTTATTCAGCGGGAGATCCGCCGTGGCCGCCGCTATGACGGCATCATTATGGACCCGCCCAGCTATGGCCGTGGTCCCAGCGGTGAGATCTGGAAAATGGAAACAAGTTTTTATCCCTTCCTGCTGGAAGTGGGTAAACTTCTGACCGATAACCCCTTGTTTGTGATTATCAATTCCTATACCACAGGCCTTGCTCCTTCCGCTGTTGGTTATGCCTCAGATGTTGTGTTCGGAGCCTCCCACGGCGGCAGTACTGCTGTGGGCGAGTTGGGCCTGCCTGTCCGCTCCACAGGTCTGATGCTGCCCTGCGGTGCAGCAGGCCGCTGGACGCCTTGATTTTTAGGAGGAAATAATAGTGTCTACTGCAATCAATGTGGAACACTTGGCGTATGCTTACCCGGGTGTGGACAACGATTCCGGTGTCAGCGTGTTTGAGGACCTGGATCTGACCATTGAAGAGGGCAGCTTTGTTGCGGTCCTTGGCCCTAATGGCTGCGGAAAGTCCACCCTTGCCAAGCATTTCAATACAATTTTGCTTCCCTGCGGCGGGAAGGTCTATGTATACGGCATGGACACCTCCGACGAGGACAAGCTGATCCCTGTCCGCCGCAATGTGGGCATGGTCTTCCAAAACCCGGACAATCAGATCGTTGCCAATGTGGTGGAAGAGGATGTGGCCTTCGGTCCCGAAAATCTGGGAATTGCCAGTCCTGCCATCCGCCACCGGGTGGACAATGCCCTGAAACAGGTAGGTATGTATGAATACCGGGAGCATGCTCCTCATCTTCTGTCCGGCGGACAGAAGCAGCGAGTGGCCATTGCCGGTGTCATC
>JAZNZG010000199.1:0-3943 GCA_045594825.1 Faecousia sp.
CTTCCCACATAGTCCCGGGGTCCCGGACGGGTAAAGCCCTGAGAAAATTTAATTTCTCTTGCCATAAGCCACCCGGCAGGATAATTGAGATTCAGGTCTACACCCAAAAGGTTGGCTTTCCACCCGTTGGGAAAGGGTATGGACGGGTATTCCTGTGCCAGCCGCTGTGCCAGATCGTACTGGATATCCCCCGCCTCTATGGCCCCTGTGACCAGGTCCACTCCATCGGGATTCACCATGGGCACCATATAAATGGTCACAGCATCGGCAATTTGCTGTGCCGGCAAATTGAATATGCTGCCGCCGGATTCTATGGCCCGGGCCAGCTCCTCGGCATATTTCAGAAGCACCAGGCTGGTGATCCATTCATTGGCATGGTGGGAGGCGGAATACAACACCTTTCTTGGCCCGTTTCCGATAACCAGGGTGCGGATGGGCCTCTGAAAAGCGGTTGCGGACAGCAGCTCCGTACGGCAGAAAGGATATGTTCTTACCAGCTCCAGGATCATCCTGTCACAGCTTTGGGCCGTAATGGGTACCGTTGTATTGACGATCGCCATAAAATCACCTCTCCTTTATTGTATGTGCAAAAAGTTTTTCTGTGTGCAGGAAAACCCCCGCTGCAAAAGCAGCGCGGGTCTCCGCGAAAGGGAATAAAAAAGAAGAGAGGTAGAAAAGAGGATTTTTTGTACAAGCAAAAAAACTCACTGGAGAAAGGCCAGTATACGGCTTACTGTAACCTTTCTGTTATTACAATACCGCCCGGTTTTGAACGGCACATGTCCCAATTGAAAACAAAAATCGACTAAATTGTGAACACGCACTTTTGGGGGCAGGACTTGCAAAGAATGAGGGAATCTGCTACAATAACCAAAACAGAAGCGAAAGGGTGTTCCCATGAGGCCCTCAATTAAAGAAATCGAATTGCAATTGGACGCTCTGATGCCCCTGATCACGGAGCGGCTGCGGGCAGGCCATGTGGTCCGCTTTGCCCCCCGGGGAGTCAGCATGCTGCCCATGCTGCGGCAGGGTATCGACTCTGTGGAGTTCTCCCCAGTGCCCGCCACTTTAAAAAAATACGATTTGCCCCTGTATCAAAGGGCAAACGGACAGTATGTCCTTCACCGCATCGTGACCGCAGGGGACACATACACCTGCATTGGTGACAACCAGTTTGTTTTGGAGCCGGGCATTCAGCACACACAGATGCTGGCTTTGGTCACTGCCTTTTACCGCGAAAACAAGCGGTACTCCGTGGATGTGTGGCACTACAAGCTGTATTGCCGCCTGTGGCATTATTCCCGGCCTGTCCGCCACCTTTGGCGGCGTGGCATCGGCTGGCTGAAACGCCATCTGAAGAAATAGAAGCACCCGGCTGTTCCCCAGAACAGCCGGGTCTTTTGTTAAATGGTTTCAAAACAGAAGGTCATTTGGGTGTTTACGGTTTCATAGGGAGCCAGGACCGGCAGAGTGCCGTTTTCCCGCTCATACTTTCTGCCCATAATATAGCAGTTGGTGGGCTCCAGGCCACAAACATAGTCGCCGCTGGCCATACTTCTCCAATGACCCAAAATCGGCAGGGTGTCACTCCAGGTCAGGGTCATCTTTGTGCCGATGGCCTTATTGGTCAGGCTCACCTTCCGCTCCATATTCTCGTGGAAGAATACCCGCTCCTCCTCACCGGGTCTAGGCTCCTCAAAAGTATGCTCTCTGCCCAGGCAGGTTTCCGCAAAGGGCGTCCTGGCTGTTGTCTTTCGCTTTTCAGGCAGCTCCACCACGGCATCGGGGCAGACCAGCGGATAACCGAAATTGCAGTGGTACAGCAGGGTGTAGCCCTCTTCCGTGGGATTCAGATTGGTGATCGCATCGGAAATGGTGATCTCTGCTCCAAACACGGGAATGGTAATGGTACGCTTCAGCTCCAGTGCCTCGCCAAACAGGCTGGTCTCCCGCATGGTGCCTTTGATGATAATGGTATTATTTTCCTCATATGCCGCAATCTGGTCGGCAGCCAAGCCATGATACCGGCCATGGAGCGGATGCCACTCACCGTTGTCGTCCCGGTGACCGCCGCCGTTGGACCGCAATCCGCAGGTATACACCATGCCGCCGGAAAAGGTCTTCAGAAATTCATTTTCATAAGGAATGAATCTTGCGGGACTGTCATAACCGTTTTTGCTGATCCAGGTCATGTTGGTGCCCTTGTAACGCACCTGACCGATGTCCAGGCCGCTGTCTGCCATAATATCCACCTGCAGGCCGCCGGCTGTACACACCTCAATAACCGTTGCACCTTTGGCTCTGCCCTCCAAAAGTGTCACCCGACGCAGGGTATACGCCTGCTGGGGATTACACAGATATCCGGATTGTTGCAGCTTTTTCATGGGTATCTTCCTTTCTTATATTTAGATGTTTTATATTTTATCATATACTTTCCAAAATTTCCATAGCCTGCATATTTTTTATAGAACCGGCAAACAATACCTGCGAACACCAAATACAGGAGGTTTATATATGTTCCGTGTTCGTTTTGTTTGCCTTGTGCTGTGTCTTGTGCTGTGCTGCACACCGGTACTGGCGGCAGAGGTGGACTGTGATGCCGCCTACTGTTTTACTTCCCAGGACTTTTCCTCTTCCGAAGAAGCCCTTGCAGGTATTTGTATTACCGACCTTCCGGAAGACGCCGGTTCCATGCTGTTGGGTACAAGGGTACTGCAGTGCGGGGATATTCTCACCGCAGACCAGCTTTCCCAAATGACCTTCAACCCCGTTTCCACAGAAAATGACACCCAGGCGGTCATGTCCTACCTGCCCATTTACGCTGACCGGGTAGAGCGGTCCGCAACCATGACCATTTCCATCCGGGGTAAAGAGGATCAGGTGCCCGTGGCCCAGGACAGTGCTTTGGAAACTTACAAAAACCTGCCCAACGACGGTCAGCTGAAGGTCTCCGACCCGGAAGGGAAGGAGCTTTCCTATACCCTTGTCCGTTCTCCCCGCAGAGGCGAGGTGGAGCTTCATGAGGATGGCAGCTTCACTTACACCCCCAAGAAAAACAAAGTAGGTGTGGATTCCTTCACCTACACCGCCACCGACCCTGCCGGAAATGTATCCCGGGAGGCCACCGTTACCATTCAGATCATCAAGCCCACCGACGCCCGGCAGTACACCGATACCCTGGGCATGGAATGCCGCTTTGAAGCAGAATGGCTGCGAAACACCGGCCTGTTTGTGGGAGAAAGTGTCAGCGGTCAGAGCTGCTTCCTGCCGGACAAGGCCGTCACCAAAGGAGAATTTTTGGCTATGATGGTCCAGCTGCTGGATGTACCTGCCCAGGAGGCAGACTATGCCTCTGTCCCCGGGGATACCCCCCAGTGGCTGAAGCCCTACCTGGCTGCCGCACAGCGTTCCGGTCTGTTGGAGCAGCTTCCTGTTGCCCCGTCCGGCAGCTTTGATGCCGACACGCCCATTACCGGCGGCGAGGCAGCGGTGATGCTGCAGAATGCTTTGGATCTGTCCATCACCCAAAACGCTTTGACTTCTTCCGTTTTGGAAGACGGTACGGTTCCCCAATGGGCCGCCACTGCCGTAACCGTCATGGCAGACAACGGTCTTGACCTGTCCGCCTGCGATGTACTGACCCGCAGCGATGTTGCCTGTATTTTGTATCAGGCCGGTCTTCTTATGGCAGATGCTCCCGGTACCGCAGTTTTCCGCATGAGTCAATAAAAAACAGTCCGCAGATGGTTTCCCATCTGCGGGCTTTTTCTCAGTAGCCGATCTGATCCAGAATCTCTTTCAGCACACGGCTGTTTGCCAGGGAAAATTCCCGGCTGACATGGGGCTGCTCTCCCTGTGTAATGCAGCGGCCCAGCTGTTCCACCTCCAGGGCATAGTTGTGGGGTGTGGTGACGGTTTTGACCTCCTGTCCGGCCTGTGTCTG
>JAZNZG010000200.1:0-2114 GCA_045594825.1 Faecousia sp.
AGTCACCACCAACGGTGGTGACTGGGGGAGAGAAATATATAAAGCGGATTTTATCTCTCCCTCCGTCTGTGCTTCGCACAGCCACCTCCACGCCCCTTTTGTCTGCTTTGCAGACATTTTCCCCGCTGACGGGGAAATCTGCCCTCATCAGAGGGAGGCATTTACCCGGTATCGGCGGGCGGTGCCCACACCCAATTACGCACGGTAGTCTGTGGTATTCGTTACACCATTGGGCGTGCCCGGTATCGGCGGGCAGGGCCCGCTCCCAATTTCGCTTTCAGCTTGCCGTAATCGTTACCCGATTATTTTTGCCCGGTATCGGCGGGCGGTACTTGCAGGGTGTACTAAAAAGAGTACAAAAGGAGAAATTTGTACTTGACTTATGCGAACAAATGTGCTATAATGTGTACATAAGGTACTCGCACAAGTACAAACAAGGAGGAGACAGGGTGCATTATGGTATTTATTATCTGCGTCCCGGGAAACGGCGGCCCGTCCGTATGGGCCTGTGCCTGGACCCGGACATCCAGGGGCGGCTGCCCCTGTGGTGGTGTCCCGGCTGCGGTCGGGAGGTTTTTGAAAATGAGAGCCTGTACTGTCCCAGGTGCAGGTAGAAAGGAGAGCCTATGAACTGGAAAAATGAAGCAACACAGCGTCTGACCCAATACGATGCCGCCCGGTGTGCGGCTGAGAATCTGCATCTGGAGATCGCCCGCCTGGAGGAGCTGATCCGCAGCCCGGGCAAGGCTCTTGTCCAGAGCGGCAGCTCCAAATCCCGGGAGGACTGGCTGCTGAATCAGCTTGTGCTGCTGGAGGAGACCCGCCGCCGCTATTGCGGCACCCGATCCTGGCTGGATGTCACCGACGGGGCGTTGCAGGCTCTGACCCGGGAGGATCAATTGGTGCTGCAGCGTCTGTTCATCCGCCCCCAAAAGGGTGCTGTGGAGGAACTGTGCCGGGAGCTTTCCGCGGAGCGGTCCTCGGTGTACCGCCGCAGAGAGCAGGCACTACGGAATTTTACACTTGCCCTGTACGGGCCGGACTAAGGAGGAGCGTATGCTGCAAAGAAAACAGTTTACATTTTACCGGTCCTTTTTCGAGGCCATCTCCGCCATCGGGAGCAAGGCCCGTCGGGCGGAGCTTTATGACATCGTGTGCGACTATGCCCTCAACGGCACTATGCCGGACATGGATGCCCTTACAGCCATTCAACGCTCCAGCATGCGGCTGATCATGCCGGTGCTGGATACGGCCCGGCAAAAGGCGGAGGCAGGTGTGCTGGGCGGAAGCAAAACGAAAGCAAAACAAAAGCAAACCGTAAGCAAGGGGGAGGAAGAGATAGAGATGGAGATGGATATGGAGGTGGAGGTGGAGACAGAGACAGAGTCAAAGGGGAATCCCCTTTCTGTGGAAGAGTGGTTTGAAAAATTCTGGAAATTATATCCCAAAAAGGTGGGGAAAGAACAGGCAAGACTGGCATTCAAAAGAGTGGATGTACCATTTTCTGTATTACAAAATGCCATTGCTGAACAACAAAACAGTATACAATGGACCAGGGAAAACGGGCAGTACATACCAAATCCTGCGGTGTGGCTGGCGGAACGGCGGTGGGAGGATGAGCTGCCCATGCTCACAGGCTCCGGGGTAAAGGCCAGCGGCGTGATGGGTGAGGAGGAACGGGAGGCCATCCGCCGCATGCTCGCCGAAAAATAGGCGGCCAGTGGCCGCTCCCAATTTCGCTTTCAGCTTGCCGTATTCGTTACCCGATTATTTTTGCCCGGTATCGTTCGTTTTCTGTAAAGAGGGCTTTTTTACGGGCGGTGCCCACACCCATTTACGCACGGCAGCCTGCTGTAATCGTTACCCGATTATTTTTGCCCGGTATCGGTGGGCGGTGCGTCATTGTGAGGGAGCGTAGCGACCGTGGCGATCCCCCCCGACTTCCATACGCCCATGGCTCCCCTTGTCAGGGGAGCTGGCAAAAATCTTTTGATTTTTGACTGAGGGGTAGTCGGCCTCTCCCCCAGTCACCACCATCGGTGGTGACTGGGGGAGAGAAATATATAAAGCGGGTTTTATCTCTCCCTCCGTCTGTGCTTCGCACAGCCACCTCC
>JAZNZG010000201.1:0-6930 GCA_045594825.1 Faecousia sp.
ATCTGGACACCCTCCACGCGTCTGTCCAGCCCCGTACCCGGGAGCAGGTGGAAGCCCTCACGCCCCAGGAGCTTATCGCCATCATCCGTTCTGCCGGCATCGTGGGCATGGGCGGAGCCACCTTCCCCACCCATGTGAAGCTCCAGTCCGGTCTTGGCAAGGTGGACACCGTCATCGTCAACGCCTCCGAGTGTGAGCCCTACATCGTGGCGGACGACCGTCTGTGCCGGGAGTATCCGGAGGAAATGCTCTCCGGACTGCACATCATCATGAAAATTCTGGGTCTTGACAGTGCTGTGGTGGCCATCGAGGATAACAAGCCCGACGCCATCAAGGCCGTCCGTATGGCCAACGACCCCTCCACCGGGGTGAAGATCCTGGCTCTTCCCACCAAGTACCCCCAGGGTGCGGAAAAACAGCTGATCTACGCCGTCACCGGCCGGGAGGTCCCCTCCGGGGGACTGCCCGCGGCGGTGGGCTGTGCGGTGTTCAACTCTGCCACCTGCAAGGCCATCCACGACGCGGTGTATGAGGGCATGCCCCTGATCCGCCGCATCGTCACCGTGTCCGGCGACATCGTCATGGAGCCTAAGAATCTGATGGTACCCATCGGTACCGCCTTTGACACCCTCAGCCAGGCCGGCGGCAGAAGTGCCAACCCCTACAAGGTCCTCTCCGGCGGCCCCATGATGGGCGTTGCCCAGTACGACCTGTCGGTGCCGGTGATCAAGGGCACCAACGCCGTGACCATCCTGGGCTTTGAAAACAAATTTGATGTGGAGGCCTCCCGGTGCATCCGCTGCGGCCGGTGTATCGAGGTATGTCCCATGGGTCTGATGCCCGTGCTGATGTACAAATCCCTCCACAGCGGCGATGTGGAGGAGATGAGATCCGTCCACATGCTGGACTGCATCGAGTGCGGCTGCTGTGCCTACACCTGCCCCGGAGCCTTGCCTCTGGTGCTGGCGTTCCGTACCGGCAAGCATCACATCCGCAACGCCCAGCAGAAAAAGTAAGGAGGGAAACGGTATGGCACAGACAAAAATGAAATATTTTTATGAGCTGACCATTTCCAGCTCCCCCCATATCCACGGTCCCGTCACCACCCGCACCATCATGCGGGATGTGCTCATCGCCTTGGTGCCGGCACTTTTGGGCAGCATTTACTTCTTCGGCTTCCGGGCCCTGCTGGTGGTGCTGTTCTCTGCCGCCTCCTGCGTATTTTTGGAGTGGCTGTACAGCCGCATGGTAAAGACCCCCTGTAAGATCTACGACCTGTCCGCCGCCGTCACCGGTGTGCTGCTGGCCTTTGTATGTCCCGTGACCATCCCGCTGTGGATGATCTTCATCGGCGATTTTTTCGCCATGATCATCGTCAAGGCCGTCTTTGGCGGCATCGGCCGGAACATCGTCAACCCCGCCCTGGCGGCCCGTGCCTTTATGTTCAGCTGGCCTGTGGCCATGACCACCTGGGTGAAGGTGGGCTTCTCCAATGCCGTGGGTCTGTTCAACACCGCCGACGCCGTCACCGCCGCAACGCCTCTGGCTGCCATGCACCAGGGCATGCTGCCGGATGTGACCTTGCGTCAGCTGTTTTACGGCAATGTGGGCGGCTGCATCGGTGAGACCTCCGCGGCCCTTCTGCTGCTGGGTCTTGTGTACCTGCTGATCCGGAAGATCATCACCCTGCGTATCCCCCTGTCCTACATCGGCACCGTGTTCCTTTTGACCCTGCTGTTCCCCCGGGGCAACGAAAACGCCACCTGGGCTGCTTACCAGGTCCTCTCCGGCGGCCTGATGCTGGGTGCCATCTTCATGGCCACCGACTATGTCACCAGCCCGCTGACCAAGGCCGGTCAGATCGTCTACGGCATCGGCTGCGGCGTTCTGACGGTGGTGATCCGCTACTTCGGCGGCTACAATGAGGGCGTCAGCTACGCCATCCTCATTATGAACCTTTGCGTGGTGCTTCTGGACCGCATCGGCCGTCCAACCCGCTTCGGTGCTCCCCCCAAGGTAAAGGAGGTCAAGTAATGAGAAAGGAAAATACCTTCCGTTATATCCTCCGCCTGGCAGGCACGCTGCTGGCCATCTGTGCCGTTATGGCAGGCATGCTGGCTGTGGTCAACTACATCACAAAGGATGCCATCGCCGCCAACAAAGAGGCCAAGACACAACAGGCCATGGAGCTCATCCTCCCCGGCGTTGAGGACCTGGCTCCCGTGGCACTGGAGGAAGATACCGGCCTTGTCACCGCCGTGTGGCGGTCCGGTGACAGCTGGGCTGTGCAGACCCAGCCGGGGGGCTTCGGCGGTGCCATCACATTGATGGTGGGTATTGCCGATGGAAAAGTCACCGGCATTTCCGTGGTCTCCCATGCCGAGACACCCTCTTTGGGTGCGGAGGCTGCCGCAAGCAGTGCCAAGGGCCAGTCCTTCCGTGACCAGTTCGTGGGGGCTCAGGAGGCTGTGGTAGGCGGTAACATCGACGCCATGTCCGGTGCCACCATCACCTCCAAAGCGGTGGCAGAGGGCGTCAACGCGGCACTGGACTATGTCCGAGCACAGGGATAAGGAGGCTGCCATGGAAACAGAACTGAAAAACCAACTGGCTCAGCTGGATGTGAAAAAGCAGTTCCGTGAGGGTCTGCTTACCAAGAATCCGGTGCTGGTGCAGCTTTTGGGCATGTGCTCCGTGCTGGCCATCACCACCAGTATGTTCAACGGTTTGGGCATGGGTCTGAGCGTTACCATCATTCTGACCTGCTCCAACATTCTTATTTCCGCCCTGCGTAACTACATACCCAATGAGATACGCATCGCGGCCTACATCGTCATCATCGCAGGCTTCGTCACCATGGTGGACCTGCTTTTGCAGGCGTTTTTGCCGGCCCTTGCGGAAAGCCTGGGCGTGTTTATCCCGCTGATCGTGGTCAACTGCATCATTTTGGGCCGTGCGGAGGCCTTCGCCTCCAAAAACGGCGTCCTGGCCTCGGCTGTGGACGGCCTGTGTCAGGGCTTCGGCTATACGGTGGCATTGGTGGTCATGTGTGCCATCCGTGAGCTGCTGGGCTCCGGCACCTTCGGTGCGGGCGTCCTCAACGGCGGAGCCGGCATCCGTATCATCAACGAAGGCTATCCTGCCATGCAGGTGGTGATGCCCGTGGGCGGCTTTTTGACCCTGGGCTTCGTCATCGCCGGCTACCAGCATATGATGCGTAAGCGTCAGAATAAGAAGGAGGATGCATAATGAACGGCTATGTACAGTCCCTTTTGGGCATCCTCATCTCCGCTGTGCTGACGGAAAACTTCATTTTGGTGAAGTTCTACGGCATCTGCCCCTTTATGGGCGTTTCCAAAAAGATCGATACCGCATTGGGTATGGGCATGGCGGTGACCTTCGTCATGGCCATCGCCTCCGCCGCCTGCTGGGCTGTGGATGCCTATGTGCTCCAGCCTTTGGGCCTGGGCTATATGCAGACCGTGGCCTTTATCCTGGTCATCGCCTCGGTGGTGCAGGTGGTGGAGATGTTCCTGAAAAAGAGCGTCCCGGCCCTTTATAAGGCGTTGGGCATCTTCCTGCCCCTGATCACCACCAACTGTGCCGTGCTGGGCGTGGCTTTGGTGAATGTGCAGAAGGGCTATGATTTCCTGCAGAGCGTGATAAACGGTGCCTGCGGCGGCCTGGGCTTTACCCTGGCCATCGTGCTGTTCGCCTCCGTCCGGGAGCGGGTGGCCAAAACCGACTGCCCCGAGGCCTTCAAGGGCGTTCCCATCACCCTCATCTCTGCCGGACTGCTGGCTCTGGCCTTTATGGGCTTCTCGGGCCTGAGCGTTTTCTAAGGAGGTAGCTATGGATATTATTATCGCCATCGCCATTTTGGGCGGTTTGGGCCTGGTGTTCGGCCTGATCCTGGCTGCTGCCTCCAAGGTGTTCCATGTGGAGACCGACCCCCGTCTGGAGCAGCTCAACGCGGCTCTGCCCGGTGCCAACTGCGGCGGCTGCGGCTATGCCGGCTGCGGCGGCTACGCCGAGGCGGTGCTGAAGGGTGAGGCCAGGATCGGCCTGTGTGCCTCCGGCGGTGATGAATGTGCCCAGATCATGGGCGAGGTCATGGGTGTCAAGGTGGAGGCCATGACCAAAAAGGTGGCTCTGGTCCGCTGCTCCGGCTATCACCGGGTGGACGAAAGCGGCAAGGCCACCGGCTCCAGGATCAAGGCCCACTACGAAGGCTTCCACGACTGCCTGGCTGCCACCAAGGTGGGCGGCAACGGCCCCCTGGCCTGTAAGTTCGGCTGCCTGGGCTTCGGCAACTGCGTAAAGATGTGCAAGTACGGTGCCCTGTCCATCGTGGACGGAGTGGCAAAGGTAGACCCGGAAAAGTGTACCGGCTGCATGGCCTGCACCACCGCCTGCCCCCGTGACCTCATCGTAGGGGTCAACGCCGACCAGCATGTGGTCATCGCCTGCAACTCCACCGCCAAGGGTGCGGTGACGGTGCGTGGCTGTACCCAGGGCTGCATCGGCTGCGGTCTGTGCGTGAAGATCTGTCCCCACGATGCCATTCGTGTGGAGGACAATCTGGCGGTCATTGACCACGACAAGTGCAACAACTGCGGCCTGTGTGCCGTGGTGTGCACCAAGGGACTCATCGTCAGCCCCATGAAGACCTCCGACGAGATCATGCGGATCGTCAAGGCCAGCATGAAGAAGTAAAAACTGCCCCCGGACGGTACTCCCGCCCGGGGACTTTTTTGCACCGGCCAAAGGCTCCCCTTGTGAGGGGAGCTGTCAGCCGTTAGGCTGACTGAGGGGTAGTCGTTCTCTCCCCCAGTCACCACCGTCGGTGGTGACAGCCCCCTCGTCAGAGGGGGCCTTTTCGCTCGCACCTGTCGCCGCTCCCTGGGAATGACGCGTGGCTGGTACGCCGCCGGGGGTTGATTTTTTCTGCCGGGTATGGTATAATGCCTTTGCATAAACCGATTATTATTTTACCAATTTCGACTAAAGGAGGCATATATGTACACCATAGCCCATTTATATGACCTTTCTCATACCATGGCGGCAAGCTATCTTGCCCGGTTTACCTATCCCTGGGAGGCTCTGGCCGGCATTAAAAGCCTTATTTTGGAGCTGGGCCCCGCCCTGGGGGAGGATTATACGGAAATTGCTCCCCAGGTGTGGGTGCATAAGACCGCCACGGTGGCTCCCACCGCCTTCCTGGGCAGTCCCTGCATCATCGGTGCCGGCACCGAGGTGCGGCACGGTGCCTTCGTCCGCGGCTCTGCCCTGGTGGGGGAGGGGTGCGTGGTAGGCAATTCCGTGGAGCTGAAAAATGTCATCCTCTTTGACAAGGTCCAGGTGCCTCACTACAACTATGTGGGGGACAGCATCTTAGGCTACAAGGCCCACATGGGTGCCGGCTCGGTGACCTCCAATGTGAAAGCCGACAAGTCCCTGGTGGTGATCCACGCCGACCCGCAGCTCCCCACCGGCATCAAAAAGGTGGGTGCGTTTTTGGGAGACGGTGCCGAGATCGGCTGTAACAGCGTTTTGAATCCCGGCACGGTGGTGGGCAGAAATTCCAATGTCTACCCGGTTTCCTGCGTCCGGGGCATCGTGCCGGAAAACCATATTTACAAATCGGCTGGCAACATCGCCAGGAAGCAGTAACCAATGGCTGCCTCTGTCAAAGGAGGCTTGAGCTGTACAACGACCATAAAGGAGTTATATCATGGGAAAATATTTTGGAACCGATGGCTTCCGGGGTGAAGCCAATGTCACCCTTACCGCCGATCACGCCTACAAGGTGGGCCGTTTCCTGGGCTGGTACTACGGCGAGCTGAAACGCCGGGCGGGAGAGGAGGAAAAACCCCGCATCGTCATCGGCAAGGACACCCGCCGTTCCTCTTATATGTTTGAGTATACCCTCATCGCAGGCCTCACCGCCTCCGGTGCCGATGCCTACATGCTCCATGTCACCACCACCCCCTCCGTGGCCTATGTGACCCGGGTGGACGAATTTGACTGCGGTATTATGATCTCCGCCAGCCACAACGCCTACTACGACAACGGCATCAAGCTCCTCAACTCCCACGGCGAGAAAATGGACGAGGAGACCATCGCTTTGGTGGAGGATTATATCGACGGCAAGCTCCACCTGTTCGGCCAGGACTGGCAGGAGCTGCCCTACGGCACACGGGAAAATGTGGGCTGCACCGTGGACTATGTATCCGGCCGTAACCGCTACATCGGCTACCTCATTTCCCTGGGCCTGTTCTCCTTTAAGGGACTGAAGGTGGGCCTGGACTGTGCCAACGGTGCCAGCTGGAACATCGCCAAGTCCGTTTTTGACGCTTTGGGTGCCAAGACCTTCGTCATCGGTGCCGACCCCGACGGCACCAACATCAACAGCGGCTGCGGCTCCACCCACATTGAGGCTCTGCAGAAATATGTGGTGGAGAACGGCCTGGATGTGGGCTTCGCCTACGACGGCGATGCCGACCGCTGCCTGTGTGTGGACGAAAACGGCGAGGTGGTCAACGGCGACCATATCCTCTACATCCTGGGTCAGTACATGCAGGGCAGGGGACAGCTGGACAACAACACCGTGGTCACCACCGTTATGAGCAATTTCGGCCTTTACAAGGCTTTGGACGAAAAGGGCATCGGCTACGCCAAGACCGCTGTGGGCGACAAGTATGTGTATGAGTATATGGTCACCAACGGCTGCCGTCTGGGGGGCGAGCAGAGCGGCCACATCATCATCAGCAAGTACGCCACCACCGGCGACGGCATACTCACCTCCCTTAAGCTGATGGAGGTGATGCTGGCCAAAAAGAAGAAGATGAGCCAGCTCAAAGAGGGTCTGACCATTTATCCCCAGGTGCTGAAAAATGTCCGTGTCAAATCCAAGCCCGATGCACAGAA
>JAZNZG010000202.1:0-14645 GCA_045594825.1 Faecousia sp.
ACATAGTAGCACAGGGTGTCGGTATTGTCTGCTGCGACCTTGGGGCCGTAGGGGCTGTAAAAACCCTTGCCGGTCAGAACATCGGCACAGTCCTGCACAACATTATATGCGGTGGGGTAACGGCCTGCTCCCTGACCGAAGAAGCTCATACGGCCGGAGGCACTGCCCACCAGGGTGATGAGGTTGTAATTGGCGGGAACAGCAGCTTCGGGCTCACCGTTCTGAACCAGGGTGGGCTGTACATAAGCACTGATCTTGCCATCCCGGCACTTGCCGGTGGAGATCAGCTTGCACACCAGGCCGTGTGCTTTAAAGTTCTCCACATCCTCTGCACGAATGGTGCTGATACCGGAAACAGGAACGGTCTCGGATTCCAGGCTTACGGCAAAGCCGATATTGGACGACAGGATCACCTTATGCCAGGTATCGATGCCTTCCACATCGGTGGTGGGGTTGGCTTCTGCATAGCCCAAAGCCTGTGCCTGGGACAAAGCATCGGCATATGTAAGGCCCAAACGGGTCATGGAATCGAGAATATAGTTGCAGGTGCCGTTCATAATACCGCCGACCCGTTCAATGGTCTGAATACGGCGGGCACGCTCCAGCTCACTCAACCAGCCGATACCGCCGCCAACCGCTGCGGTACAGCGGAAGTGCAGACCCTTTTCCTGTGCAAGGGGGATCAGCTCGTCATAGAAATTGGCAACCAGAGCCTTGTTGGAAGTGACGATGTGCTTGCCCTTTTCCATCGCTGCACGGACAAACTCGTAAGCAGGATGCAGACCGCCCATGGCCTCGATCACGGTATCGATGGTATCGTCATTCAAAATCGCCTGGAAATCCTTGGTCACTTCCGCATCGTCAAGTGTGATATCCTCAAGGCACAAAACCTTGACGACCTGCATGTCGGAACGGTCCTTGGTCAAATCGTAAACGCCCTTGCCGACAACGCCGAAACCCAACAAACCAATACGCATATTCATTCCTCCTAAGCTCTCTTCTATCCAAAATGCGGGCAAATGCCCTTGCACAAAAAACACTTGCCTTTTTAACGGGAACAGTATATCATATACCTATTAAAATTGCAATAGTGGTAAAAAAACAAGTTTTAACAGTAAAATACCGCTGTTTTGTGCATTTGGCAAAGAAGCGAGGGACACTTATGAAGTATTTATCCACCCGAAACGGTGCTGTTTATATCGATAGTGCACAGGCTGTTCTGAACGGTCTTGCTCCCGACGGCGGACTGTACGTTCCCGCCGAAATTCCTGCCATGGATGTAGCTGCCTGCCTGCAGGAAGACACCATGGCCATGGCCGCAAGGATCATGGCTGCCCTGCTGCCGGATATTCCCGCTATGGATCAGCTGGTGGCACAGGCATACACCGGTAAATTCCAGACAGCAGAGCTGACCCCCACCGTGGACACCGGCAGGTTTACCGTGCTGGAGCTGTTCCGGGGTCCCACTTCCGCGTTCAAGGATGTGGCTCTGTGCATGCTGCCTCAGCTTTTGACCGCAGCAAAAAAAGTCAAGGGCATGGTAGAAGATATTCTGATTCTTACCGCCACCTCCGGCGATACCGGCAAAGCCGCCCTGGCAGGCTTTCAGGATGTGCCCGGGGTAAAGATCTGCGTGTTCTATCCCCACGGAGGCGTTTCCAAGGTTCAGCGGGCACAAATGGTGACCCAGGAAGGCAGCAATGTAGCCGTATGTGCCGTGAAGGGTAACTTTGACGATGCACAGACCGGTGTAAAAAACATTTTTGCCGCCGCTGAGGACGGCAGACTGCCAGACGGAAACCGTTGCCGCCTGTCCACCGCCAACTCCATCAACATCGGCCGCCTGGCCCCTCAGATCACATATTATTTCAAGGCATACAGCGACCTGCTGCACCGGGGTCAGATCAGGATGGGCGACAAGGTGAACTTCTGTGTCCCCACCGGCAACTTCGGTGATATCCTTGCCGGCTACCTTGCTAAAAAGCTGGGTCTGCCTGTGGGCATGCTGGTGTGTGCCTCCAATGCCAATAACGTGCTGACGGACTTTATCCGTACCGGTACGTATGACCGCCGCAGACCGCTGCACAAGACCGTATCCCCTTCCATGGATATTTTGGTATCCTCCAACCTGGAGCGGCTTTTGTACTTTATGAGCAGTGGCAACACTTGCCTGGTGGCAGAGCTGATGAATAAGCTGAACCGGGAAGGCGTGTACACCATTCCGGAGGATATGCAGGACACCATCCGGGCTGCCTTTTGGGCAGGCTTCTGTGACGACGCACGAACAAAGGAAACCATCGGCAAGGTATGGCGTGAGCAAGGCTATCTGTGCGACACACACACCGCCGCAGGCTGGGCCGTTGCGGAAGATTATGTGGCCCAAACCGGTGACACCCGTCCTATGGTAGTCTTGTCCACCGCCTCCCCTTACAAGTTCCCTGCCGCTGTGCTGTCCTCTTTGGAGGATGTGACGGATATGGATGAATTTGCCCAAATGGAGCGGCTGCAGGAAAAGACCGGTGTTCCCATTCCCACAAATCTGTGCGGCCTGCGGCATAAGCCCGAACGCCACACCGGTGTGATCGAAAAAGACCGGATGCTGGGATTTGTTATGTCCCTGTGATAAAGGAGAGAGATTATGAAACGAGTGACTGTACGCGTACCGGCCACTACCGCCAATCTGGGTCCCGGCTTTGACGCCTTCGGCTGTGCCCTGAGCCTGTATACCGATGTGACCTTTGAGGAGACCGACTGTGGCCTGGAGATCACCGGCTGTGACGAGGCTTACACCGGCCCGGACAATTTGGCCTATGTGTCCTACTGTGCTGTTTTGGCATCCCTCAGCGAAGAGGTGCGGGGCGTAAAGATCCACATTGATGCCCATATCCCCATCTGCCGTGGTTTGGGTTCCTCCGCGGCATTGTTGGTGGCAGGTGCCATTGGTGCCAATGTGCTCCGGGGCAACCGTCTTTCCACCCAGGGCCTTTTGAATATCACCAATGCCATGGAAGGTCACCCCGACAACCTGGCCCCCGCCTTCTACGGCGGTCTGACCGCCTCTATGGTGGACAACGGTCTGCCTGTGACGGTGAATTTCCCCCTGCATCCCGACTGGGAGTTCCTGGCTTTGGTGCCGGACTTCAACCTGCCCACCACCCATGCCCGTTCCGTGCTGCCCACCGAACTGCCCCGGGCAGATGCTATTTACAACATCTCCCACGGTGCTCTGGTACTGAAGGCACTGGAGCTGGGTGACGAAAAGCTGCTTCGCAACGCCATGCAGGACCGCATCCACCAGCCCTACCGCAAAAAGCTTATCCCCGACTACGATCAGATCGAGGCCCTGATCCGTACCACCGGAGCCGCCTTCTGTTTAAGCGGTGCCGGCCCCACCCTGCTGTGCATCACCCGGAACAAGGACCTGGAGGAAAAGCTGGGCAAAAAGCTCCATGCCATCACCTCCTGCAACTGGCAGATGCTGCCTTTGCATGTGGAATTTCAGGGTGCCCATGTCCTTTCCGCAGAATGATGATTTTTATGGCACTGACCGCCTCGGTCAGTGCCATTTGCTTTACTTTTTTCTTGCATTTACCCCATAATCCGTTATAATAAATACAGAAACTGGAGGGATGGCTATGGGTAAAGACACATCCAAATATACGGGCTGTCTGTTGGGCCTTGCCGTAGGCGATGCCATGGGCTACACCGTGGACGAAATGACATGGGATGAGATCCGTGAAAATTACGGTCCCAACGGTATTTTGGGCTTTGATCTGCAGAACGATTATGCTGAGGTCACTTCCTATACCCAGGTGGCAGCCTTTGTTGCCAACGGTCTGCTTTTGGGCATCACCCGGGGCAAGCAGGATGCTTATGTAAGGTATATATCCCTGGCCATGCGGGAGTGGGCCAAACGGCAGCACTTCCCCAGGGACCCGGAAAAGGCCTGGTGCTGGGTGGCACAAAAGCCCTCTCTCCGCCGCCGCCATTGCCGCGATCCCTGGATGCTGGATGCCTTCCGGTTTGATAGTTTGGGCACTTTGCAAAAGCCCATCAATAAGGCCGATTCCCCCGGTGCCATCACCGCCGCCGCAGCGGTGGCCATGTTCTTTGACCCCAAGCGGATGAGTGCCTTCCAAGTAGGCGACCTGACGGCTCAGGCCATCGCCCTGACCCACGGTGATCCCGACGCATTCCTGTCCGGCGTAGTGCTGTCTTATGCATTGACCGGCATCTTACAGGAGCCGGACCGTCCTCTGGCAGAGCAGTTTACCCAGGCAGTCTCTGTCATGGAACAGCAGTACGGCCACCGGTTTGATAAAGCTGCCGCCGTGGCTGCCGCAGTCAGGGAGGCTGTCCGTCTGGCAGAAAAACCGGGTAATTACCGCTCCAATATCGAACACTTTGTTTCCGACACCGCATCCCAGTGTCTGCAGGCTGCTGTCTACGCAGCTCTGGCCTGCCCCGATGATTTTGATACCGCCATGATCCTGGCAGTGAACCACTCCGGCCGCAGTGCTGCGGTGGGTGCCATCACCGGTGCCATTATGGGTGCCAGCCTGGGTGTGGAAGCCTTGCCGGAATTTTATCTGGAGTCCCTGGAGCCTATTCAGGAGCTGCGGGAGCTGGCAGAGGACCTGGCCCTGGGCAGTCCCACCACCGGTCTTTTCGACGACGCCTGGGATCACAAATACACCCACGGATTGATATAAACAAACGACCCGGCTTTTCAGCCGGGTCGAAGCTTTTTATTCCATTTCCACCATTTCTTCCTTCAGTTCGCTGCGGCGGACCAGGAAACGACGGATGGCAAACAGTCCTGCGATACAGGCGATGCAGGCCACATTGCTCCAGGGATCGTCATGACTCAAAATAACATGGCGGGTAATTGCCACGGTAAGCACTTCCAACACATTTGCCGGGGTGGTATCAATGAGCATTCGCACAAACTCCAAACCAACCACGATGGTAAGAATATTATGCAGGTAGGCACTTAAATCCGTAAGATAGCCGTTTACCGTAAACATCTGGTAAAACTCCAGCACCAACGCGATCAACAGCACCACAATGGTAACCGCTGCAATGGCCCGTTCGATCAGGTGCAGAATATGGCGAAAAATGTGCTCCACCTTATGGCTCCGGTCCTCAATGCGGGCGATCCGTTCCTGTGTTTTGGGGTCATTTTGCTTTATACTCATGATTACGCCTCCTTTTTTTCTTATTGTACACGAAACATACAAAAAATGGAAGAGGAAATATCTTCCCTTTTAGATAGAAATGGTGTATAATCGCAACGGGCAATGCCCACAGCAAGAACACTTTTGGGAGAATGATATGCGTATTCTGTTTGATTCCAAGGATCCCGCCTTCAAAGACCCCTTCGGTTGTCTGACTCCGGGACAGAGCTGTACTTTGAATATCCATGTACCCTCCTCCGTCCAGGCGACGGGGGTGACATGCGTCATCGTTCATGAGGATTCTTCCCCTGCGTTGGAAGTCCCTATGACCTACCGTATGAAAAAAGGGGCGTACGATATTTTCCAGGCTTCCTTCTCTTTTGATCAGACGGGACTGTTTTTCTATTATTTTCAGGTCACCAAGAAAAGCGGCTCTTTCAAGCTGCTCAAGGCTGGAAATTGCACCAATATGGAGGCCGGCGATTACTGGCAGGTATCCTGCATACCCGCAGACTTCACCACCCCGGACTGGGCCAAGGGTGCCACCATTTACCAGGTCTTCCCGGACCGTTTCCATAAAGCCGGTAAATGTGACCTCACCGGCAAACTGGAGCCCTATACTGTTCACGAGGATTGGTATGAAGATGTGGACTGGCGGCCCACCCCCGACGGACAGGTGCTCAACAACGATTTCTACGGCGGCAACTTCAAGGGTATCACTGAAAAAATGGATTATATCGCCTCCCTGGGCGTTTCCATTTTGTATCTGAACCCCATCAGCAAAAGCTTTTCCAGCCACCGTTACGATACCGGTGATTACAAAACGCCGGATCCCATGCTGGGTACCGAGGAAGAGTTCACCGCCATGTGCAACGCCGCTCACCAGAGAGGCATCCGGGTGATTTTGGACGGCGTGTATTCCCACACCGGCTCCAACAGCCTGTATTTTGACAAAAACCGCACCTTTGGCGGCAAGGGTGCGTACTGCACACCCCACTCTGCCTACTACGACTGGTTTGAATTTTACCGGTATCCCAAATCCTACAAATGCTGGTGGGAGTTTGACACTCTGCCCACCGTGAAGAAGATGGAGCCCAGCTTTGTGGACTACATCATCACTGGTAAGGATTCTGTTGTGGAGCACTGGCTGAAGCTGGGAGCCGACGGCTTCCGTCTGGATGTGGTGGATGAACTGCCCAATGAATTTGTAAAGCTTCTCAAGGACCGCATCCGTCAAATCAAGCCCGACGCTCTGCTCATCGGCGAGGTGTGGGAGGATGCCTCCAACAAGGAAGCCTACGGTATCCGCCGCCGTTACTTTGTGGACGGTGTGCTGGACTCCTGCATGAACTATCCTTTCCGCACCGCCATTTTGAATTTCCTTCGGGAACGGGACGACGGTTGCCAGCTGCGGGAAACCGTTCTGACCATTATGGAAAACTACCCTCCCCAGGTATTCCTTTGCAACATGAACATGCTGGGCACCCACGATACGCCCCGTATCCTCACCGCCCTTGTGGATGACTTTGACGGCAGCCGGGAGGAAAAGGCACAACGGCATCTGTCCCGCAGCCAGCGACAGATCGCCAAGGAGCGGCTTCTGATGGCGTCCTTCCTGCAGTATACCCTCCCCGGTGCACCTAGTTTGTACTATGCCGACGAGACCGGTATGGAGGGCTACAAGGATCCTTTCAACCGCCGCACCTACCCCTGGGGCAAAGAGAATCAGATGCTCCTTTCCCACCACAGGCAGCTGGGCCGTCTGCGGAAGCAGCAGGAAGCCCTGCGGTTGGGTGATTTGGAATTTTTCCATGCCGGAGATCAGCGGTTGGGTTTCTCCCGCAGCTGCAACGGCAAAACGCTCCGTGTGTATGTAAACCGCAGCAGCGATGCCTGGGAAGTTCCCTCCGGCAACATTCTGTACGGCCATAATCTGAACACCGTAGCACCTACCTGGCTGTCCGTGGGCCCCATGGGCTTCTGCATTACGGAGGGCTGATATGGAGCAGGAGCTGTTTTTCAGCGGCTACTGCCGCACCATTGATCAGAGCCGCATGGTGGAAGTGGTTTTGGATGACGGGGCAGTGACAGAGGCAGATTGCTGTTACCCCGATTGCATCCACGTCCCTAACTGTGTGATCGCTCAGGAAATCCTGAACATTACAAACCAATAAGCTTGACCCGCTGCTTCGGCAGCGGGTTTTTGTGTGAAAATTCTCCTCTTGCTATTTTACACTCTTGTGGCTATAATTATAGTGTATTGGTATGCACCAAACACTTTGTAGAAAGAGAAGTGTTATTTGATGTATAAGAAGAAGCATATTTTGCTGCTGACCACCGGCGGCACCATCGCCAGCTGTCCCGGTGCAGAAGGCCTGGAGCCTCAGCGTTCCGGTGTTATGGAGCGGGAGATCCAGCAGCTTCGCACCTATTATGATATTACGGTGGAGGATGTGCTGTGTCTGGATTCCTCCAACATCCGTCCCGAGGAATGGCAGTATATCGCCCGGCATATTTTTGACCGCCGGGAGGGTTTTGACGGCATCGTGGTCTCCCACGGTACAGATACCATGGCCTACACCGCCTCCGCAGTGACCTTTATGCTTCCCGATATTGATCTGCCTGTGGTGTTTACCGGTTCACAGCTGCCTTTGGCAGATGTGCTTTCCGACGGTCCGGACAACCTTCGCACCGCCTTTGCCATGGCCGCTTCAGGTCACCCCGGTGTTTTCCTGGCCTTTGACAGGAAGGTGATGCTGGGTTGCCGTGCCGTGAAGGTGCGGGCCTCCGGCTTCTCCGCCTTTGAATCCATCAATGCCCGGTATGCCGGTGTCGTCAGCAGTCACGGTTTGGTCACCGACCCCCAGGTACTTCCCGTACATAAGGGACCGGCCCGTATCGCGGATAATATCAGCAACAATGTTTTCCTGCTGAAGCTGACCCCCAATCTGGCACCGGAAATTTTTGATGCTCTGTACGCCATGGGCTGCAAGGGTATCGTGATAGAGGCCTTCGGTCTTGGCGGTTTTAATGTGCTGAACCAGGGCCTGGCCGGTATCCGCCGGATCATCGACAAGGGCATCAGCGTGGTGGTCACCACCCAGTGCCTGTACGACAGCTCTGACCTGCAGGTATATCAAGTAGGCAACAAGCTTTTGGACATGGGTGTGATCCAGGGCCGGGACATGACCTCCGAAGCCGCTATGACCAAGCTCATGTGGGCCATCGGTCAAGGCATGGAGCAATCGGAGATCACAGCATTGTTCTCCCGGAATTTGGCAGGAGAGATCACTTTATAAATTTTGGAGGAATTTATGGGCTTTGAGGCATTACTGGGAAACGAACGGCTGCGGGAAAATCTCAGCCGCAGTATTCGCCGCGGCCATATTTCCCATTTTTATCTCATTTCCGGCCCGGAAGGCTCCGGAAAAAAGACCCTGGCACGGATCCTGGCTGCTGCCATTTTGTGCAGCTCGCAGCAGCGACCCTGTGACGCCTGCACCGCCTGCCGAAAAGTATATTCCGGTACACATCCCGATTATATCACCGTGGATGACCCGGAAAAGAAGACCGTTCCTGTGGACCTCATCCGCCAGGCACGCTCTGATATGTATATACGCCCCAACGAAGGGGATAAGAAAATCTACCTGTTCCCAAGGGCACAGGATATGTCTGTGGCAAGTCAGAACGCTCTTTTGAAGATTTTGGAGGAGCCGCCTGCCTATGGCGTTTTTTTCCTGTTGGTGGATAACCCGGAAAAACTGCTGACCACCATTCGGTCCCGCTGCACGGAGCTTACCATGACCGCTTTGCCTGAGCAATTGCTGCAAAAAGAACTGCACAACCGGTTTCCCCAGGCAAGTACAGAGGATATTCAGGGTGCCGCTGCCCGTTGCGGCGGTTATCTGGGACAGGCCATAACCATGCTGGAAGAGGGCAACGCCCAGTGTCCCCACACCGAGGCTTTTGTCAAAAGCCTTATCGCCCGGGACTCCATGGGCCTGCTCCAAACCTTAGTCCCCATGGAAAAATGGAAGCGGGATCAGTTTCTGCCCCTGTTACAGCGTTGGGAGACCGTTCTGCAAAATGCCCTTACCTGCCGCTGCGGTGTTCCCACCGCATTGGAATCCGCCCGGCAGCTCAGTACCGCCCGAAGCTCCGAGGAGCTGCTAACGGCCATCGGGCATATTCAAAAAGCAATCACCTATACCCAGGGCAACGTCTCCGTGGCCGCTGTCTGCGGCTGGCTGGAATGGGTCCTGCGGTAAAGCTGAGAGGAGTATATAATGGAAGATCAAATCAAAACACCGGAAACCGTGGAGGTCGTGGACATTCAGTTCCGCCCCGGACAGAAGGTTTACTACTTTGACCCCGCAGGTATTCCCTGCAAGGTGGGTGACCATGTGATCATCGACACCGCACGGGGTGCTGAATTTGGCTACTGCACCGGCAGTAACCACCGTATCTCCACATTTGATGTGGTATCCCCCCTGCGTCCCGTGCTGCGGATCGCAACCCCCCAGGACGAGAAGATCGCCGCCGAAAACCAGGTCAAGGAAAAGAAGGCCTATGAGGTTTGTCTGGAAAAGATCGCAGAGCATGAACTGGATATGCAGCTTGTCAGTGCCGAGTATGCTTTTGACGGCAGCAAGATTCTGTTCTTCTTTACCGCCGATGAGCGGGTGGATTTCCGTGAGCTGGTAAAAAATCTTGCAAGCGTGTTCCACACCCGCATCGAGCTGCGGCAGATCGGTGTCCGTGACAAAGCCAAAATGGTTGGCGGACTGGGTATCTGCGGTCGTCCTTTCTGCTGCAGCAGCTTCCTGGACGATTTCCAGCCTGTATCCATCAAAATGGCCAAGACCCAGAATTTGAGTCTGAATCCTACAAAGATAACCGGCACCTGCGGCAGACTGATGTGCTGACTGAAATATGAGCAGGATGCCTACGAGGATCTGATCCGTACCAGCCCCAAGGCAGAGTCCTTTGTGGACACGCCCGACGGACGGGGTACCGTGGTGGAAGTGGATCTGCTGCGGCAGCGGGTCAAGGTGAAGATGGAGGAGCATCCCGAAACCATCGCCTCTTACGCCAACGCTGAAATCGCCGTTCTTCGCAGCGGCAAGGCCAAGAAGAACGATCCCCCCATTCCTGCCGATCTGGCACCTATTTCAGGTTCCGGCAAGCGGGCAAAGAAGCAGGAGGATCAGCCGGAGGAGGGTCGCCTGTTCCTGGATCCCATCAAGTTCCGTTACAGCACGGAAGCTATCGTGGAGGAGCAGGAAGAAGCTGTTGCGGAACAGCCCCAGGAAGAGCCTAAGCCTGCCCGTCCTCACAAAAGGAGCCGCAAACCTGTAAAGGCAAAGCCGGAAGAAAAAAAGCCTGCTCCGGCGGAAGCACCCAAACAGGCAAAGAAGCAGGAGCCCAGACCCAAGGCAGAAAAAGCCGAAGGCGAGGCACCCAAGAAAGCAAATAAACCCCGCCGCCGTCCCCATTACCGTCATCATAAACCCAAAGCTTCCGGCACCAAGGAATAAAGGAGAACGCCATGAAAGCATTTATGAACCAGGATTTCCTGCTCACCACCCCCACCGCACAGCATCTGTTCCATGACTATGCGGAAAAGCTCCCTTTAGTGGATTACCATTGCCATCTGAATCCCCGGGAAATTTATGAGGATCGCCGTTTCAATAACCTTGCAGAGGTTTGGCTGGGTGGTCTGCAGCCCGACGGCTCCTACGCCGGCGATCACTACAAGTGGCGTGTGATGCGTTCCAACGGTGTTCCGGAAGAATACATCACCGGCAGCAAGCCCGACTTTGAGCGGTTCATGAAATTCGTGGAAGCTTTGGAAATGGCCATTGGCAATCCCATGTACCATTGGTGCCATTTGGAGCTGCGGCAGTTCTTCGGCGTAAAAGAGCCTCTCACCACCGAGAGTGCACAGCGGATCTGGAACCACTGCAATGATCTTTTGCAGAACGATCCCGATATGACGGCCCGGGGCTTGATCCGTAAGGCCAATGTGGCCTTTATCGGCACCACCGACGACCCCATCGATACACTGCAGTGGCATGACAAGATCGCTGCCGATCCCACCATTACCACCGTGGTAGGCCCGTCCTACTGTCCCGACAAGGCAGTAAATATCCACAAGGCCGGCTGGAAGGAATATCTGGCTCAGTTGGCTGCCAGTGTGGGCAAAGAGCATTTGGACACCATGGAAGATGTGCTGGATGCCCTTTTGGAGCGGTTGGAATTCTTCCACGCCCACGGCTGTAAGGCCAGCGACCACGGTCTTGACTATGTTCCCTTTGTGGATTACACCGTGGAGCAGGCAGATGCCGTCTATCAGAAGGCTTTGCAGGGCCAGCAGCTCACCACCGAAGAGGTGGAGGGTTACCAGACGGTGATCCTGCTGCATTTGGGCAAGGCTTATCACCGGCTGAACATCGCCATGCAGCTGCACTACTCCTGCCTGCGGAACAACAACCAGCGGATCTTCAAGCTCCAGGGCGGCGACACCGGTGTGGACGCCATCGCTCAAAACACCTGCGGCGGAAACATCTCCCGGCTGCTGTCTGCACTGGACGAGGCCGGTGCATGTCCCAAAACCATTCTGTACTCTCTGAATCCCATTGACAACGCCCAGCTTGGCACACTCATCGGCTGTTTCCAGGACAGCTCCCTCCCCGGCAAGATCCAGCACGGCTCCGCCTGGTGGTTCAACGACAACAAGGTGGGCATGCAGGACCAGATGATCTGTCTGGGCAATTTGGGATTATTGGGTAACTTTGTTGGCATGCTCACAGACTCCCGTTCTTTCCTGAGCTATGCACGGCACGATTACTTCCGCCGCATTCTGTGCGAGCTGGTAGGCACCTGGGTGGAAAACGGTGAGTATCCCAACATTGAGTCCTCCCTGAAGAAGATCGTAGAAGGCATCAGCTACTATAATGCCGTCCGGTACTTCGATCTGTAAAAGATAAATAATGACACCTGTAAGGCATCGCCTTACAGGTGCTTTTTTATTGATATTCAAACAAAATATTCAGATCCACCAGGCCGTCAATGCCGGGGACGGTACCGCTTTCGCTGTACTGCCACATATCCACCCGGTAAGGGAAATCCATGGTTTCGCTGTACATGGCAAACCAAAAGCCGTATTCCTTCAATTCGTCCAGCTCCAGCTTGTTATACGCCTGATACTTGTTGAAGTAGATCATAGCGTCATATCCGGCATCTTCAATGGTTTGGCAAAATGCCGCGGCACAGTCTGTCAAAGTACGCTTGCTCAGACCTGCTGTCCGGTCCCCGGACTGCTCCCAGTCAAAAACAATGGGCAGCTCCAGTTTCCAGTCCTGTACCATTTGCAGAGCCAGCTCCGCTTCCTCAACAGCCTCCTCCGGTGTGATAGCCTGGGAATATACATAGCAGCCAACCTCCAGACCTGCATCCTTGGCTCCACGGTAATTGACTGCGGCAAAGTCATCCTCCCGCAGATTCCCCGCGGTGCTGCCCCGATAAGCCAGCCGGATCATGGCAAATTCCATACCGGCTGCTTTCACCAAAGGCCAGTTGATCTCATTCTGCCATGCCGACACATCGATACCGATCCTGCACGGTCCGGAAATACACTCCAAATAGCGGCCCCGGAAGGCAAAATCCTCTCCGGCATAGGGGTTTTCCAATAAATCAAATACAGGGATCTCGTCCCCCGTTTCCTCCTCCGGCACCGGTTCTTCCGGCTGTGTGCTCTGCTCCGCGGTTTTCACCGCTGCCTCGGTAGGCTGTTCAGCCGGCTCGCTGATCCTTCCCGCCGTAAGCACCGCAAGCAACACAATGGCGGCTATACACAAGCCTGCTGTGATCCAAATGCCCCACAGAAGCCAGTTGGGAATCGTCTTTGTCTTTTGTGCCATTTCTCTCTCCTTGGGTTTTTGGTCAGTATAGCATATCCCGTCCCCTATGCCAAGTGGAAGTTCCTGCCGGCACAAAAGCACCTTTATCCGTATTAAGCCGAGGCCAGCGGACGCAACACGCTGTATGTATCAAAACGGGTATCATACAGTTCCGTCACAAACACCAGATTGATAAGGGGATCCGCTACACCGGCCTCTGCTGCCAGCGTCTCCACTTCTCCCGGCTCCGCATTTATCAGATACACACGGCTGCGGCCAACGGGAGGTATAAAGCCCTGGCTGCCCTCAAAGGACACCGCAAAGGTATTGGTAGCACAGTTTGCCACCAGGGTCTGTGCCGCATTTTTCAGAGTTTCGGTCTTGTCGCCCTTAAATACGATCTTGGAGGTGTCCGGGAATTCAAAATTGGCAAATACCACTTCGTCAAAGCCCAGTTCGTCCAGCTCCCGGGCAATAGAAATGAGATATGTGATGGTTCCCTCTGCACCGGGATTGAGCCAGTATTTGTAATCCTCGTCAGCCCAAAGATAGCCACCGGCGGTGGGCAGACCGCACCGGGTATTGTGCAGGCCAAAATAGTAGTCTCTCAGAGCCGGCAGCTTGGCAATGGTGTACAGGTCCAGCTTATTCATAAACTGCACCAATTCATCCATCTTGCTGGGGTTCAGGGTATCGGTGACCGAAGCACCTGCTGCGGTGTTATAGTAAAAGCTGCCATAGCTGTTTTTTACATCCACCATCACAGGGGTGCCCGCAGGCAGGCTTTGCAGCTGGACCATGATCTCATCCATGCCCTTCTGCAAGGCCGCGGTGTCAATGTAGTAGCCTACCATTTTGGTAAGCTCTGTGCGGGTCTCCTCCACCACATCGTCGCCTTCGTTATAATAGACGGGAAGGGTCTCTCCCAAATCCGGAGGCAGAGCCTGTTCACCGCCGGCACTGGCAGGCTCCTGGTTAAAATCCAGCTTCACCCCGTCTCTGGTATAGACCACATACCGGTCCAGCCAGAAAAACCAGCACACCAGCACCAGTGCCGCAACGATCACCAGCACCAGCAGCACCACAAAAAAATGTTTTAAACCCTGTTGGGTCCGATAGGGTATACTCATAGATTACTCCTTTTTTGCCTCCACGCAACGCCAGTCCTCCCGCTCCCGGATCCGGGTCACGGTGATTCCTGCCTTTGCAAGGGCAGCTTTTACATCCTCCAGCCGGGAATCCAAAATGCCGGAGCAGATCAAAGTGCTGTCCTTTCCCAAAAAACCGGGCAGCACCGGGGCAAGGCCAATAATAACATCCGCCACGATATTCACAAGCACCAGATCATAACTGCCGGATGCCAGCCGCTGCATCAATTCCCGGTCGGCAGTCACATTGCCGGTAAAAGCTGTGAACTCCGGGTCGCCGAAGCCGTTGAAGGCTGCATTCTGACGGGCAATATCCTCTGCTTTGGGGTCAATGTCCACACCGATGGCAGACTCCGCCCCCAGCCGCAGTGCGGTGATGGACAGAATACCACTGCCGCTGCCCAGATCCAGGCAGTGCC